>PMXH01000274.1 GCA_003165855.1 Acidobacteriaceae bacterium
CAGAGAGGCGATGTTACGTCAACCATGCAGGGATGCTGACTCATTGAGACAGCGCAGCCGACAGCAAAATGTTCGCGACGGCCTCGGGACATTCGACATGACAGTCGTGGCCCGTCTTCAGTTCCGCGACCTCCCAGCCCGAAGCACTTGCTTTTGCTGCGAATGGAGCGAAGAACGGCCTCGCGGGATATCCTTCCGCGATGCTGGCAACGAAGGTAGCTGGAATGCTGCCTTTCCGATTAGCCGGAAGATGGAGGCGCTCCTCAAAGCAACGTAGACTGAAATCGCATAACCTCGCACGCACAAACTCACGTGCCTCGCCCGGCTTAAGTCCCCAGAGGTCAAGTTGCCCCTCCCCGCCCGGTAACCGCCAGCCGTCTCCATGGTCTCGCGCCACGCCGCGAAAGTAAGCGCCAATCTCAGGGGGAAGCAAGTCCAGTGCGCTTTGCCCGTCTTCCGGAATGAACGCATCCAGGAAAACCAATCGCCGCACTTGCGTTGGATTCGACTCCGCCACACCGCTAATAATCATCCCCGCGTAACTGTGGCCTACAAGGATTACTGGGTCCGGACATCTTGACACCTCAGCCGAAACGTCCTCCCGATGTTGTGTGAGCGTAGTGTCGCGAGACAAACGACTTTGGTCGGTGCCAAGGCCGGCGAGGACCGGCGTGATCACCCTATGGCCGCGCTTTTCCAGCAAAGGAATCAACAAGTCCCATGTACCGTTTGACTGCCATGCGCCGTGAACGAGGACAAACGTTGACATGGGAAGAGAGTTTAGCAGGTTGAGACTCATCGTCTGGCTTGTGCTGTCGAAACCAGCATTTCGCTCATTGAGGGGTTCTGAGTGCTGAGGCGATTTTGCGACAGTTAATCGTTCATGGTCGGCTTGCCCTGCCCCGGAGTACCATGCTTTTGATGACCGGGAGTTTGTGCCTAGTTGACGCAAATTACGCTCATTGACTATAAGAAGCCCTAACAAAACCCCATCTGCAGTCAGCCTTCCGCCAGACCTTGCCTCTGGAATGCACAATCCATGAGCGCTTCTTGGCTTCGCAGTCTCCTGTGATAGGCCGAAAGTCCTCATTGACATCTTGTACCGGGGGCCCAGGATGGTTGCTGTTTAAGAGGGGGGCGATTATGACGAACCCAACGCAACATCGGAGCTGGATTCTTGGAATACGCGGGCGAGCGACAGGCGCCGCGCTGGCTTTGGCGGTCGTGCTGGTGTCGGCGGCCATTACGGCCCAAGTGGCGCAAGCGCAGACTCTCACCACGCTGCACAGCTTCGACGGCACGGATGGCGGCAACCCCTACGCGGGGCTGGTCCAGGCCGGCAATGGGAACCTCTACGGGACAACGCAAGTGGGCGGGATCTACCACTTCTGTGAAAGTGCTGGTGATGGCACGGTTTTCAAAATTACCCCGAGTGGCACGCTGACCGCGCTGCACAGCTTCAATTGTTTCGACGGCTCCCTCCCCTACGCGGGGCTGTGGCTGTTGAAAAACTCCCTTTTCGTCCCAAACCGCCAAATTGGAGNNATTGAGTTTTTCAACAGCCACGCTGGTTACGTCGGCTATCCACCCCTCCGCGCTCAAGGCAACTCGTTACCACCACCTTCGATTTTCGGTACCAACATTTGATCGGGAGTGCGAGAGTCGATTTGATCTAACTTGACTGTGAGTACATACGAGCGGCGGTGATCCATTTTGATGTCAGTACAGGCCGCGTTCCAGATTCCGGGGTTGTCACGCCGTCAAAGTGCAACCGATTGCGTGCCGGGAGGGGCAACCGTTCGGAAGCGGCGATTGTTTTCAGTGAACGCCGATGGGAGCCGTGTCATGCGGGAGGGCTTTGATCGCCGCTCGGGCTTCCTCCAGCGTGTTCAGAAAGTACCGGTTCTTCGGACTGAGCGCTACCAATTGCTCCAGTATCTCCCGTGCCCGTTCAAGGTCTTGGCGCGCCAGTTCCGGACGGTGTAGATCGGCTTCAACTCTCCCAGAGTATATGAGAGACGTGGCGTGGTCGACTGCATTTGATTGGGAGTCGGGATCGCGGCTCGCCGCGTCGAGGTACATCGAGTCCGCTCGCCGCAAGAACGACAGGGCCTCTCGCGGTGAGTGCATTAGATAGAGAGCCAGGCCCGTCGTTAGATTCGTAGACGCGAGATCCGCGGTTGCCTGCACGTTGTCCTTGTCGGACTTCACCATGTCTTCGTCAATCGCGATTGCTCTTCGGCAGTAGCTTCGCACTTCTGAAAAGAGACCGGCATAAGCCAGGCATTTGCACAACTCTTCGGTATCGCTTCCGATATATCGTTGCACATATGTGTTGTTCGGATCGCCGGCCGCGAGCTGCTCGGCCAAAGCGAGTGCTTTTCGGGTTTCACTTGCCGCGTCAGCGTACTTCTGGTCAAACTTCAGAGCCGTACCCAGCCAGCTATGCGCCCGCAAAACGCTGCGCTGGGCCTGGAAGCTGTGTGGACTCGCATCGAGCGAAGCCTGGCCCAGCGCCAAGGACCGCCGCATATAGTCAACGGCTGACTCATAGTCGCCAATCCAGATCTTCAAGTCTCCGATACCGATCAGCGAAGCGCCAATGGCAGACCTTAGCTCCGCGGAATCATGCTTCGCCGCCAATCGTTCTTCGATTTCTAACCGTTGTTGTTGGAGGTCCAGTGCTCGATCAAGATCCCCGCGTTCTTCGTAGATCGCAGCGACGTTCAACATCGACGCGAGCCAATCAAATTGCAGGCTCATATCCTCAGGGTTTGAGGACGCCAGTCTCCGGCGAATCTCCAACGCCTTCTCGAAGAGTTTATTCGCCTCCTGAAGTGATCCTGTCCCACCGGTGTGGGGATGAAAAGCCTGGCTCTGGATTTGTCCAAGGCGCTCATATGCGGCGGCAAGGTCACGCAGGGTGGCTGGGTCGTCATGTGCCTCCGCTGCGATTTGGTCAAGGTATTCCAGGGCCCGGCGCACCACCCGTTCACGCGCGGCCGTAGAACCGGGCAAGTTCTCGATGGAATCATGAAACTCGAAGAGCAACGAATTGGTCAGCTTGCGCAGCGACTCGAAACGCCGCTCTGCGCGGGCTTCCTGTATGCGGGCGATGCGCGCTTCGCGAACAATCGCCGTGGCTCCAGCCAGGACAACCAGCGCGAAAACCGCCGCCGTCGCCAGGGGAAATTTGTTGCGCTTGATGAACTTGCCGCTGCGATAGCTGAAGGTACCGCGGCGGGCCAAAACCGGCAAACCGAGCGTGTAAGACCGGAGATCTTCGGCAAAATCCTGTGCCGAGGCGTAGCGCCGCTGCGGTTCTTTGCGCAAAGCTTTCAGCAGGATCTGGTCCAGATCGCCGGACAACGTCCGCCGCAACTTGTCGGGACTAGTGTTTCGGCAGTTGCCCACCCATTCCGGCGTAACCGTGGGTGTTTCTGGATTGTTGTCCGCGGTCTGCCCGGAGCGGCCAACGGCAGTGCTGGGCTTCGCCGGTTCTGTCTCACAAATGGCCCGTGCCATTTCGTGCGGCGTGCGTTTGGTCGTGCGATAGGGGCTATGCCCGGTTAGCAATTCATAAAGGACTACCCCTAACGAATAGACGTCACTTGCCGTGGTGATCGGCTCACCTTTGATCTGCTCTGGGCTGGCATAGCCCATCGTGAAAGCGCGAAGCCTTGTGTCGGTAACATCGCGTTGGCCAGCGTCGGTATCGGCATCCAGGATTTTGGCGATTCCGAAGTCCATGAGTTTCGCCACCCCTTCGGCGTTGACCAGAATGTTGTCTGGCTTGATATCGCGATGAACAATCAAGTGCTGATGAGCATATTGCACGGCGGAGCATACTTGGAGTGAGAGCTTCAGCCGCTCGGTGGTGGAAAGACGATGGCTATCGCAGTAGTTGACGATGGGCTGGCCCTCGATCAACTCCATGACGAAGTATGGGACGCCGTCGTCGGTCGTGCCGCCGTCAAAGAAACGGGCAATATTCGGATGGTCGAGACCGGCCAGAATCTGGCGCTCGCTCCTGAATCGGCTGACAAAGAAGGTGGAATGCCGACCAGCCCGCACCAGCTTCAGCGCGACGTGCTTGTCATACTCATCGTCGGCGCGAACCGCGCGGTAAACGTCTCCCATTCCGCCAGCACCCAGTTGCTCGACGATCCTGTATTGAGCGATCCTGCGACCGATCATCCTGTCGATTTCGTCGCTGTCGTTGGGAAGAATATCCTGGTCCAGCGCAGCGGCGATCACCTCCAGTGGTTCGTCGATGATTCCTCCGGTTTGCCGCGCGTAAGCAATCAGGGACTCGACTTCGCCCTGAAGACTGGGATCGTCCACGCATGACTTCTCGAGAAACGCCGCTCTTTGGTCCTCCTCCTCCTCCATGGCAGCGTGATAGAGGTGCTCGAGGCGGCGCCACCTTTCAGCCTGCATCGCTGCGCCTCTCGTCCATTTCTCGTAACAGCCAAGCACGGGCCATACTCCAATCCCGCATCACGGTATCGGGAGAAACCTTCAATACCTCGGCCGTCTCTTTCACGGTCAGACCGCCGAAGAAACGCAGCTCCACCACGCTGCTCTTTCTTGGATCTTCCTCCGCCAGCCTGGTCAATGCTTGTTCCAAATCCATCAACTGGGCAGGCACGTCGGGGGAAATCATGAGTCCTTCCTCCAGCGTCACTTTGCGGTCATTTCCGCCGCGCTTCAGGGAATCATGCGAACGCGCAAAGTCGATGAGAATGCGCCGCATCAGCCGGGCGCAGACAGCGAAGAAGTGAGCCCGATCCTGCCAGCGCATGCTCTCGAACTCCACCAGCCGCAAGTAGACTTCATGAATAAGCGCCGTAGCCTGCAGGGTGTGACCTTCATTTTCGCGGGACATGTGGCGGCGCGCCAGACTGTGGAGTTCCTGATAGACGAGGGGCGTAAGGTGCGCTAGCGCGGATTGGTCCCCTTCTCCCCAGGCTCGAAGCAGTTGGGTAATGTTGGGCGAAGGAGTTCGATCAGCGACCATGTGGGAACCGGCAGTGGCGGGGGAAGAGCGGGCCGGCCACGCCAGCCTACCATAGCTCCATGCCGTGTCCAACTGCCTTTCTACATGTTTTTGCGCTTGGAGGCAGGTGGATTCAACTCCACCCTGAGCGAACGGTACCGAGAGGGCAGTTCGTCGGGTTTTCGTACAAAAGTATCCCGAAGACGCGCATGAGTTAAGAGTAGTGATAGTCGTACTTGCGGTCGATGTCTTTACGGCGTTCCGTCAGGTAATGTTCCAAGTCCCACAGAGTTCGTGAGGGTGAAGGTCGCGGCCGGCGCGGCCTATTACGGCCCTGCAACCGTGAAGGCCTTGTCATACCTAAATGCACCTTGCCCATTGTTCACGGTCACGTACTGAGCTTTCTGGGGAGCGTCCGTTGCGATCGTGATATTCACCACCGCCTGAGTGGCGTCGGGCGACACCGTCACCGAGTTTACCGTGATGCCCGACGTGCTATTTCCGAACGTCACCGTGGTGCCGCTCAGGAACGTCCAGCCGGTCAAGGTTATGTCCAGGGTCTCGCCGATCGTCCCGATGTTTGGGCTGAGAATCAGGGCTGCAGAGCCAACCTTGAACGCTTTGGCAGAACTAAACGTACCTTGCCCATTTTTCACAGTTACAGATTGAGCTGTTTGGGATGCGTTGGTTGCGATGGTGATGTTCGCTACGGCCTGAGTGCCGTCTGGTGACAACGTCAGGGAGTTCACTGTGATACCCTCGCCGCCTCCTCCGAACAGCACTGTGGTACCGCTCGGGAACGTCCAGCCGGTCAAGGTGACATTGAGGGTTTCGCCCGCTGTCCCACTGCTCGGGCTAACCGTCAGGGCAGTAGAACTGACCGTGAACGCGTTGGCAAAGCTAAACGCAGCTTGCCCATTGTTGACAGACACGAATTGTGCTTTCTGGGGCGCGCTCTTTGCGATGGTGATGTTCACGATCGCCTCACTGGCGCTCACAATTGTCACTGAATTCACCTTTATTCCCGACGTGCCGCTTCCGAACGCCACGGTGGTTCCGTTCGAAAATGTCCAACCAGTCAGCGTCACATCCACGGTCTCACCGGACGTGCCAGCGTTCGGGCTGAGAGTCAGCGCAGACGCGCCAACCGCGAATGCCTTGGCAAAGCTCCCTGTACTTTGCCCGTTTCTTACGGTGACGTTTTGTGCTTTCGCGGGCGCGTTCGTGGCGATGGTGATGTTCGCGATCGCCTGACTGCCGTCCGGCGACAGAGTCAGGGAGTTCACCGTGATTCCTGACGAACTGTCTCCGAACTGCGCTGTGGTACCACTCGTAAAGGACCAGCCGGTCAGGGTTACATCCATGTTCTCGCCGGCCGTTCCGCTGCTCGGGCTAACCATCAGGGATGGAGAGCCGACCGTGAAAGCATTCGGGAAGGTCTCTGGACCTTGTCCATTGTTCACGATCACGCTTTGTGCTTTCTGGGATGCGTTCGTTGCGATCGTGATGTTCACGACAGCCTGAGTGGCGTCCGGTGAAACTGTCACCGANNGTTCACCTTGATTACTGACGAACCGAACTTCACCGTGGTGCCGCTCGTAAACGTCCAGCCGGTCAGGGTCACATCCATGGTCTCGCCGGCAGCTCCGGTGCTCGGGCTGACGGTGAGTGCCGCAGGCTGGACCGCAAACGTTCCAAGTTCGGTTCGCACCGGCGACCACACATACACTCCGACCTTTCCACTTTCTACCGTCGCACTAGGGCTGATGGTGACATTCGCGATGACGTCACCGGGATCGATCACTGTGACCGAATTCACTTTTATTAAGCCAGTTGAGAACGTCACCTTCGTCGCTCCGTTCACGAAGCCGGAGCCCTTGATTGCCATATTGAAAGTCTCGCCTTGCGTCCCGCTGGCGGGGCTAAAAAGCCCGGTCTGGACCAGGAGACTCGCGATCGAAGTATTGCCGGCTGACGTCTGCGTAGACGTGACCGTTAGGCTATTCGTGATGGTCTCCGCGATGGTCCCGCTCACATTCAGCGAGATCGTGCACGAACTGGCGGCCGGCAAGCTTGCGCCCGACAGGCTCAGGAAAGCGCCGCCTGCATTTGCCGCAACCGTTCCTCCGCAGCTGCTGGTTAGATTGTTGGGCAACGCGACGGCCAGCCCGGATGGAAAATTGTCGGTGAAAGCGACGCCGGAAAGGGCTGAGCTGGAGTTGGGATTGCTGATGCTAAACGTCAAGCTGGTGACGCCGTTCAGTGGGATGCTGGGGACACCGAATGCCTGGGCGATCTGCGGAGGATCCAATTGCACCGGTATCACCAGCAACTTTCTTGTAGACAACGAGGCGCTTCCCGCATAGGTGTTGCTTGAATCCTGATAGACCGCGCTGACTGGGTAAGAACCTGCCGCAAGGTTACTCAGGGAGATGGAACCGACGCCGGCGCTTACCGAAGAACTGCCCAGTACGGTAGTTCCATTGTAAAAAGTGACCGTGCCCACAGAACCAACATTGCCCGACGAGGTGGTCACGCTCGCGCCCAGCCTCTCCGTGGCTCCCACCGTCACGGTCGGAGGCGAGAGACTTAGTGTCGTGGTGGTTGGGATGGCCGCGGCCGTTCCCGTGAGGTAGATGACTTGACTGCCGGTTCCAGCTACGTTGCTTCCTGATGCTGTATCAGTGATCGTGATTTGACCGGCGGGCTGCCCGGCTGTTGTCGGGGCAAACTGCAGGGTCAAAGCGCACAATGCACCGCTATTCAGAGTCGCAGAGGATACGAACGGGACGCCGTTGCATACGGCGCTCGCCAGGGAGTACCCCGTCCCGCTCACAGAAAAGCCCGTAACCGTGAAGGGCAACCCGCCCGTATTGGTCACGGTCAGGGTCTGGGTGGCAATGCTATCGACCTGGACTGATCCGAAATTGATTGGTCCGATGTTCGAATAATTGGCATAAGACGGGCTGGGCTGCGCACCTCCATTCACGAGATATGAGGTTCCTTGCGAGGTGGCGACCAGTAGTCCATTGAGCCCGTTTGAATTGCTCAGAGCTCCCGAGATCATGGTGGAATTCGGTCCTGCTACGAAGCCCTGCGTGGGAGCGGACAGTATTCCAGCGCCCTGATTTTGGAAAACGTAGGCCACTCCGGCGACCGACGCGGCGATGTCATTTTCTCCGAGAGCGAAGAAGCTTCCGGTAGTCACCTGGGAGTCGTAGGTAACGCAGTTCACATAGCCGTCCGTAGAATTGCAGAGCGGACCCGGGACAACGTCGCCAGAGTAAAGCGGCAGAATTCCTTGGGTAGTGGCCAGGAATTTTCCTCCACCCTGATTCAGGAGGACCTGGAGTCCGTTTGTGTTCGACACCACGAGATCGGGCTGCCCGTCACTGTTGAAATCGGCGGTGGCCACGGCGGTTACGTTGGGCGTGGCCAAGTCGGAAAGCTGAGTCAAGACAGCAGAGGCAGTGAATTCGCTGGCGGTGACGCTGGTGGAACCGGGTGGAACGTTGTCTTGCAGGATACCCACTGCGTTCAGCGGATTGGTCGCGCTGTTCCCGCTGCAGAGTTCTCCGCCATCGGCGAAGACGAGGTCGGGCACGGATGTTCCGTAGAATTTCGCCGCGGCGACGGAAACCGGGTTCACCACGGGCGGAGCGACGAAGACTGGCTGCTGAAACGTTCCATCGCCTTTGGAAATGAGCACGTACACTGCACCCTGCGCACTTCCGTTGCAGTTGTCCTCGGGAAGGGTCAGGACGAGGTCGTCGAGGCCATCGCCGTTTATGTCTGCAGCGGTCAGCACGGGCGCGAAGGGATGGCCGGCGCTGGGGTTGTACTCGAAACCGGGATAGTTGGGATCTGTGCTGATGGGAATCGACGTCGGTGTGCCGAAGTTGCCATTACCGGTGGAAGGGATGATGAAGACTTGGCCTTGTGAAAATATCGCGAGGTCGTAATAGGGAGAAGCCTGACCGCTTTGCGTGGGGCGGAATTTACCCGCAACCACGGCATCGGCGCCGCTGTAGTCCGTATTGTTGACCGTTACGACGGGCAAGGTGGTTGTGGTGGGAATGGACCCGTCCGAATTGGCCAGATAGATAGTGAGCGTGGCGCCTCCGGTGGCATCATCGGCGCCGGCTACCGCCAGGTCGAGAACGCCGTCGTTATTGAAATCTCCGGTGGCAAAGGATGGCGGGAATGAGTATCCGTTTCCCCCGGTACCGGAATAGATGGGCGCCGCATTGGTCGTCGCCACTGTTCCGTCCGACTTCAGGTTGACGAGAAACACGCTGATCGATCGTTCGTCGACATAAGGTTCAAAGTTGGGATACGTTCCTTCGTGTACTCCGGCGCCGATCACGACATATGGTGAGGCAGTAAGATTCGCCGAAAATCCGGTCGCGAGAACTTCTCCCGGTCCCAGGCTCGCCGTCGAACTCCAGGTCCCGTTTACGGATGTCCCACTCTGCGTGTATGACGTGAATGTGCTGAGGCTCACGCCGGTACTTAAGGCAGCGAAGTCCACGGTGCCCGTGGGCGGATCATATAAGACCGCGAGAGTACCGTGGGGCGCAAGGCCCACGGGAATCATGAATACGCTCGTGAAGCCGTTGCTTGTCCCGGTCAGTCCATTGCTCTGATAACTTTCAAATGAATTGCCCACCGGAGACACGAAAATGGCGGCTTGACTGTTCAGGATTCCCACTGCGACTCCGGGGAGTTCTCCGAAAAACGCACCGCCAGTATAGGGAACCTGGCCCGGGCTAAAATTTCCGCTTCCATCCAAGTTATTGAGATACACGAGGACGCTGGCTTCGGATGGGTTGTTGCAAAGAAGCGCCAGGTCGCTCTGGGTCGTCTGGCTCTGGAAATTGGCCTGCAGGATCGCCGAGCACTTGCTGTAGGTGTTGCTCACGCTATAGGGCGCCGATGCCGAGAAGTTCCCTGATCCGTCGCCGACAAAAATGGTGAGAGGCACGCTGCCACTTACAGCCGAACTAACCGCGGCGAGGTCGTAGTTGCCGTCTCCTTTGAACATCCCGACCACGAGCGATGTGAAATTATTGCTGGCGGAGAGTGTCAGTGAATCGTTGCGCGTGAAAGTCCCCGTGCCGCTGTTTTGCAGAAAGACGATTCCGGCGCTGGTCGCGACCGCAATATCGAGAAAGCCGGTAGAGGATCGAAATTGTCCTGTCGCGATGGCATGTCCGCTTACCGTCGAGCCGGGAATTGCAAGCGGAATCAAGTCGGGATCGGGAGTTCCGCCGCTGCAGTTCGTGCAGAAGCTTCCGCTGGGATTGCCGTGGAAAATCTCGACTTGATCCAAACCGGTATTCGGATTCTGTTCGAGAACCGCAAAGTCGAGATAACCGCTGCCGCTGAACTCGCCCGTGACAACACCGATGGGGACGGTGCCGGGTTGCACAGTGTAGGCCGAGGGGGCGATGAAAGAAGGCGTGCCCTGCCCGAGCACGAGCGGCGCGACAGAAAGCAGCGCCGGAATCAGCAGGGCGTGCAGCACAATTCGCGTCCATAAGCGCGTTCTACGATTTTCGTAACCTGCCTCGTTTTTCATCGCTGAGTCCCCTTTTCTCTCTTTGCCTGTCTCTGCTTAGCGGGCCGAACGCTTGAACCAGAGACATCCATGTTTAGGTTTCTGCAAAGGGGAACGGTGGACGGGCCTTGCGGTCCACCCACGAGCGATCCCCTCTCTATATTGGGATAGCGGAAACGGCGAGAAAAAACTGGCACGGTTCGGGAAGAAAATTGGCCGATTAGGAGACAAAGGACCCTACGAACCGGAACGCCTCCAGTTGCTCTCGTCCCGCCTCTCGCCACAATCGCTTGTTGCACCGTAGGCCTTCGTTGAGCGCCACCGCTTGCAACTGGTTCATGACTCGCGTGCGTGCCTGCACCATGCGGTGCCGGTGCCACAGCAGTTGCCGCAGATCCCGATTCTCCCAACTCGGTACCCAGATCTGCGGGAAGTCATCCTTCAATTCAATCCGTCAGGATTAATAAATGCATCAGCTACAGTCTGGGGCTCGCCTCCTAGATTCCACGTCCACAGTGTGAAGTGTTGGCCTCTGGGCAATCCTGCCGCGAACAACCTGTAGGAAACCACTGTGTGTCCGCCTACGCCATTCCGGCCAGTTTCCTTTAGGGTGAGAGTGCTGCCGGAAGAGTTGGCGTCTCTTGTCCAGTTGTCGTTGAACTGCTTGTCTTGTCCCCACAGCGCCGACCAGAAGACAGTCGCGACAAAGAAGGCAGAGCAAAACCTAAACATCCAGCCTCGACGTTGCAAATTAGGCAATTTAATTTTCACACCAACATGATAACTGTTGCAATCAGGCGTGGGTGTTGAAAAA
>PMXH01000273.1 GCA_003165855.1 Acidobacteriaceae bacterium
GTCGAACCGGCGCCCGAGCATTTGGTCGTAGCGGCCGGAAAGCCGGGCGATCACCTCGCCCGCCATGCTCTTCTCGGCAGCCTCTTGGAGAAGCGGGAGATTATCAATCGCTTCGATACGACCTACAGCAATGTTCTCCCGAGCCGTCATCTCATAGCGCATGAAATCCTGAAAAATGATGCCGATGTTGCGGTAAAGGTCTTCCAGGTCATACTCCCGCAGATCAACGCCATCGAGCAGTACTTGCCCCTCGGTGGGATCATACAAGCGAGTCAGTAGTTTGACGATGGTGGTTTTTCCTTGTCCATTTTCGCCGACCAGGGCGACCCGCTCGTCAGGAAAAAGACGGAAATTCAGCCCCTCGAGAATCCCGCGGGAACTTCCGGGATAGCGGAAAGAAACGTTGCGAAATTCGAAGCCGGTCTGGATGGGGCGAGGGGCGGGCAAAGCGTTGGGCTTGGATTGAATGGAGGGCTGCATCTCGAAGAACGCAATCAGATCGGTGAGGAATAGAGCCTGGTCGGCTATGCTGGCGACGGTCGAGAAAATTTGCTGGATATTGGCGCTGGCCTGCAGAATCGCGCCGGCGAGAAAAGTCAGAGTACCAATGCTGAGTACTCCCGCCACGGTCCGCCAGATGACGAACACGTACGCTGAATAGTACCCGGCGGTGCCGAGCACTGAGAGTAACGAACCCGCTACCAGCCGGCGTTTGGCCAGGGAAACGTCTTCTTCGTAGATCTGATCGGAAAGCCTGGTGAAGCGTTCCGTGAAAAAGTTTCCGAGCCCGAAGAGCTTGAGTTCTTTGGCCGCTTCTTTGCTGCCGCCTGCCACGCGCAGGTAATCAAGCTGCCGGCGGATGGGGGTCTGGCGGAAATTCTTGGCGTACCCTAAAAAAGCAAAGTGGCTCTCGCCCAGGAATGCCGGCAACACGCCCGCGACTAGCAACAACAAAAGCCAGGGCGAGAAAAGAACAATCGAAACTGAGAGAGAGATCGTAGTAACGACTTGCTGAAACAGGCGTCCAATCGATTGGATCATTCCCAGACGGTCGGTGGCCTGGACTCGGGCCCGTTCCATCCGGTCATAAAATTCAGGATTCTCGTAGGCCACCAGATCCAGTTCGGCGGCGTGTTTCATCACGCGGACACTGACGTGCCGGGTGTACTTGTCTGCCAGTAAAGCATCGAGAAAATCGAGGGCGCGGCTCAAGAAGCTGCCAAAGATCGCAAAACAGAATTCAGCGCCGACTAGCCACCATAACCGCGTTGGAACAGATTCGTGCATCGACCTCGCATGGACGATGCCGTCGATGATGAGTTTCGTGATCCACAACAGGACGACCGGCAACAAAGAGGCGATGAGGCGAAGAATGAGGCCGGCGGAAACCACAGCTCGCCCGGACTCCCACACGATGCGCAAGACAGCGGGCACGTTGCGGAGGGCGGAGAAACGCTCCTTCCATCCGCTCCAGAAACCCTGCTCCCGTGTCATGGTCATGGCCTAGTCCTGTGTTGCCCGGACTTTCGTTGAAGCGCGAGCGAAGAAACACGAGCAACCGGGACCGTGCGTCAGACGAGTGGCTGCGGATTGAATGAACGTCGACAACAATGAACTCCCGCCAATCGAGATCAGCCCGCCGTTGAGCACGCCTTGGATGAAGATGACGAGCCTCGGTTGTCGCCCCGGTTCAAGACTCGGCAGTGTCACCCACTGCCCGGTAATTACAGTTTAGTACTTCTTGAGGCCGGCGCGCTGCATTCCTCGTCGGGCCTCGGGAGCCTTCATGAACGTGTCCCAGACGAAGCCCGTCCGCAGATTCTCCGCCATCAGCATGGTAATCCCCGTATCAATGCCGATCACGTCAAGGTCGTACCAGTTTTTGAGCGGGTTGAAGGCGTTCACAAATCCGTACTTGTTCCAGGCTGGGGCATAGCGGCCTCGAATCGTCTTCAACACTCGCAGGGTTGCCTGGGGCAGAAAAGGCAAAGAGCCTCCTGTAGCGCTGGGTACAACGGTGCCATCGATCGGCCCCACGGCCGGAGGACCACCCCAGATGACGTAGCCCTGTTCCGAGTCGGACGCAGTGACGCCCCATAGGTCCTCGCTGTAGTCGGGGAACTGTTTTCCCAGCTCGAGGCAGAAACGCCGGTGGACCTCCGTAGCGGTCACGGAATTCTGGAAATAGTCGGCGTACTTGTCGCGTTTCCCTCGGAAATCGAACCAGGCCTGCGAGTATTGGTGCACAAAAAGAGGCGCGAATGAGCCGATGTAGCGCATCCCCTCGTATTCGAAGGTGAGCCGCTTCCAGGCATTCCACGTTTCTTCCTTGAGCGGATAGGCGGAAGATCCTAGTCCCAGGAGGTACATCATCATCAGTTCGCTGTAGTAGTCCCAACGCGAGGCCAGGAAGCCGAGTTCAGGAGTCCATCCGTGGGGCAGTAACGAGGTGTCTTCCGACAGCCAAGTCCAATCCACACGATTGAAGATGAGGTCGGCCAATTCAGTAATGCCGGGATGATGAAAATGCTCGCGGCAGGTGAGAACTCCGCAGAGCAGAATAGCGGTGTCAACCGAAGATACCTCGGAATCCCACACCCGTTCCCCGGTGTTGATGTTTGCGAAGTGGTAGAAAAAGCCGCGATGCTGCGGCAACTTCTTCCACAGAAAGCGGAGGGCGGCAATTACTCGTTCCACGGCCGCATCCCTGGGGACAAAACTTCTCCGCTCTCCAATACAAATTGCGGTAAGGCCGAAGCCGGTTGCCGCGATGCTCGCCACGATTCCCTGATCGTCGACATGGACATTGCAACGATCCTTCACCATCCCCGTTTTCGGGCTGGCCTGGTCCCAGAAGTAAAGGAAGCTGGCGTTTTCCACTTCATCAAGAAACTGATCATCCTGGGGAGATAGCGTTACCGTTCCTGCTGGCGTGGCAGGCGCCTGTGCTGACGCCAGCATGCGCCAGGGCGTCAGCAGTTCGGCAAATGGCAGGCAGAAGGTAGTGCCCAGGATTTGCCGCAGTGCTTGCCGGCGCGACAGCCTCGATCGATCATCCTTCATCCGTTGCGTCCCTGTTCGATCTTAAACAAATACGGGCCAGGTAGAAAGGACGGTGCCCGACGGGCCGTGCAGAGGCCGAGCTTTCGTGGTCAACCACAACCTTGTAAAAGCTATCCACAGGCCGCGGCATCGTATGATGCTACACAGGCAACGGGATGACCTCTACCCATCGATTCGAAGTCTGGTTCGCCGCATTTTTCACTCTGCTGTTCGCAGCCAGCGCGATCTTGCTCGTGGGGTGGCGCACTCGCCCGCCTATCGCCCTCCAGGGAGCCGTGACGGTGCAATCGTCCGATCCGCGAAAGCAACGGCCCATCTCCGACGTCGAGGTATCCGTTTCAAATGATTTGGCCACGGGGACGGTCCGATCGGATTCCTCCGGCTTCTTTACCGTGCAGCTCCGACGGTCCGTGCGCAGAGGAGACGCCATCACGTTGCTTTTTCATCATCCTCAATACGGCGACCTCAAAGTCATCGATTTTGTTGGCGACAAGCTCTATATGGTTCATATGGTCGCCTTATCCAATGAAGTCCCGGCCTCCACTCATCATCCCGACATCAAGGTCGGCAACGTTCGAGTGCGGTATACGATTAAAGCCCAAACTGAGCTGAATGTGGGTAGCGCGGCGAAAGCATTTCAAATCGAGAACCGGGGAAACGTGCCCTGCAAGAAGCAGCGGCCATGCTCACCCGATGGCAAATGGAAGGCTGCTCTGGGCTCGGCCTCTCTCGACGCGGGTGCGGGCAACGAGTTCCGGAATGCGAGAGCCTCGTGCATCGCCGGGCCTTGCCCGTTCACAAAAATTGAATCAGACAAGTTCACCCAGGGAGGCCGCACCATCATGGTCACTGCCCGCGACTGGTCGGACACTGCCACTTTCTTATTGGAGGCTGAAGTATTCCATCCCATGGTGAGCCAGATCGTACATGAATCCTACCCAGTCATCTTCGGCGATGGACTTAACTTTACATTGCCAGCGAGCGCTGAAGGTGTGAGCCTGGAAGCCGACTTCGATGGGCAAACCGTCATCTTTCCGCTGGGTCCGTCAATCCTGTTGAGTTGGGGAGATTGCAACGCCCGGGCAAATCCGGATCAAACGAGAGTCTATCGCTGCCAACTCAAGCCCGGATACCAGTTTCAGTAATCACAAGGCGTTCCTAGCGATGAGCCGTAACGCTTTGTTTGCCGGGTCGGCTAGGGAGCGGCTCCCGTGATCTCCAGACTCTTCAACTCATCCAGCAACGCCTTCTCCACCTTCTTCTGGACCTCCGCCGTCAGCTTCTTTCCCCCGGACGTCAGATAGAACGCGTCGATCGCCATCTGCCCCTCTGTGTCAATCAAAGCGATTTCAATGTTGCACTGCTGCCGCGAAAGGCACGAACTGATCCGATGCAGCAACCGCGGCCGGTCCTGCGCGATCACCTGCAGCAGCGTGCTGGTCGAGGAACATTCATCGTCAAAATCAATCCGCGTCTGCACTACCACTTTGACACGGACGCTTTTTTCCCCGCGTTGACGATCGCGCAGCATCTTGTCGAGATCAGCTTCGCCCGCCAAAACCGCGGCGATGCTCTTCTTGAACCGATCCCACTCAGATAGGTTCAACTCCAAAGTGCGAAAGCGGTCCGTAAAATAAAGAGAGTCCACCACAGTCCCGGCCTGGTTCGAAAATGCATTCGCCTTCACGATGTTCATTCCCCAGGCGGCCAGAACTCCAGTCAACGTCGCGAATAATGACGCCCGGTCCCTTGTGACCAGCGTGAGTTCATACCAATGCCGGCCACGTTTCAGGTCCACCTGCACCG
>PMXH01000076.1:0-2311 GCA_003165855.1 Acidobacteriaceae bacterium
CCGCACTCTAACGCGACACGGGATGCCCCACCCGTGGCAGTTTCACGGGTGGGCAACTGCGAACTCTCCCTGCATGTTCATCGGTCACAGCTAAATCGTTGCGTGTCTGTGGGGTGTCGCACTTGCGACAAGCGTTGGCGGAAGCTTTCACCGCACGGTGGGGGCTAGTCTTGGCTCTTTACGTACTCGACTCCATATTCGGTTAAAGCGTTGCTGATCTTGCGGGCGCGTACAACACAACCGGCCACGAAAATGTTTGCCGCACCCTGCGTATAAGGGACAGCAACTTGAATCCAACTGTCCTCACGGTAAGTTTGAGAACTGTGGAAACAAATACCTCCGCGTGAAATGTTCACCACGTCAACTATGTCTGCGTGGGGACCAAGCGGACCAACACAAGCAATCGTCTTCATGTTGATGCGGCCGTATTTTCTCTTGTCCGCTTTCTTGCCAGTCGCGAGGAGTTCCTCCGGGCCGGTTTCNNAGTTCAACCTCGTTGAGGGCAGTCACGTGACAGGTTTGGCACACAGCGCATTTGAGAAGTGCACGTGAGTTACTTTCTTCCAGTTCCTTTTGCAGAGGAAACCGACTGCCCCATTGTCGAGGAAACCGAATACCCCAGAAATTGTCGCTCTGGTTGAGCACTTCGATCCCATAAAGATTGTGTTCGCAACGAACGCCAGTCTGCCCCACTACGCGGCCGACCGCTTCCTCGCCGCTGCCTATCCGTTGCAAGTGAATTTTCTGTCCCGGAGCCAAGGAACACTTTAAAGGCAGACAGCAACCGCTACGGCTAACATTCACCGACTGCACAACGTCGGTGAAGTGGTCACCCGCGAGATCGATACACGAGACTCGAACGCTGATTGAGATTGAAATGCGATCACCTTTGCGAGTCGCTGAGGCCGCCGCTTCTTGGACTTCCATGTCCTTTCATTGTAGGAGTACCGATCCCAAGTATTCAGTATTGCGTCCCATGAGTGGTTACACTCGTAACATTCGGCGGGTTGCGATGGGGGGCTGGCCCAGCCGCACTCTAACGCGACACGGGATGCCCCCACCCGTGGAAGTTTCACGGGTGGGCTGCTGCGAACTTTCCCTGGCATGTTCATCGGTCACATCAATTTGCAGTCGTCGGTTACGTAGTCATGCCTGAGCATGTCCATCTTCTCTTCAGCGAGCCGCGGGTGGGGCATCCAGCTCGCGCTAGCTCCGAAGAAATGCGTCGGCTGGGCCAGCCCCCTTCAACACCGTCAGTCTGGCCACTGACCACTGCCCCTTGACAACCGCCCACTCACATCTCTATACTTAGCACTCAGTAGGCGAGACTGCTAACAGCCCGTCTTAACCCTAAACATCTCATAGGTTTACGTAAAGTTAACCTTCGATCAACATTGAAAGGAGTCACCACCATGGCAAAATTCAGCCCACTACATGACCGCATCCTGGTAAAGCGCGTGGAAGAGGCTTCCACCACCCGAGGCGGCATCATCATCCCAGACAGCGCAAAAGACAAACCGCAAGAGGGCATCGTTGTTTCCACCGGCAAAGGCCGCACCAACGACGAAGGCAAGACCTTCCCTCTCGCCGTTCACGAAGATGATCGCATCCTCTTCGGTAAGTATTCCGGCACTGAGATCAAGATCGATGGCGAAGACTTCATCATCATGAAAGAAGACGAAGTCCTCGGCGTCCTCACCGGCGCCGCCACACCCAGCAAGAAAGAACTCGCCGGCTCGAAGCGATAACCATCGCGTCGTGAAAGATTCCGAGGGCCCAAGGTTTATTCTGTGAACCCCCGGGCCCTCTGTGTTTGAAGAATTTTATCTCTGAAGGAGAAAAGCAAATGGCAAAACAAATCGTACACGGAGAAGAGTCCCGCCAGGCCATCCTGCGCGGCGTTAACCTTCTCGCGGATGCTGTAAAAGTCACACTCGGCCCCAAGGGCCGCAACGTTGTTATTGAAAAGAAATTCGGTTCGCCGACCATCACTAAAGACGGCGTAACCGTAGCCAAAGAAATTGAATTGCAGGACGGGCTCGAGAACATGGGCGCACAGATGGTCCGCGAAGTCGCCAGCAAGACCAGCGACGTCGCCGGCGATGGCACCACCACCGCCACNNAGCGCGGCATCGAGAAAGCCGTCTCTCTCGTCTGCGGTTCCATCGACAAAAAAACCGGCGAACGCGCCAAAGGCGAACTCGACAAGTTCTCCAAGCCCGTCAGCGGCGAAATGATCGCCCAAGTCGGCACGATCTCGGCCAACAATGATGAGACTATCGGACACATCATTGCCGAAGCTATGAAGAAG
>PMXH01000076.1:2363-2515 GCA_003165855.1 Acidobacteriaceae bacterium
CAGTTCGATCGCGGCTACCTCTCTCCGTACTTCGTCACTGACCCGGAGCGCATGGAGTCGGTGCAGGAGGATCCGTACATCCTGATCCACGAAAAGAAAATCAGCTCGATGAAGGACCTGCTGCCGTTGCTGGAGCAGATCGCCAAGGGCGG
>PMXH01000058.1 GCA_003165855.1 Acidobacteriaceae bacterium
GCCGCTGAACATGCCCACCTTGCCGCTCGAGTGCGGTAGGGCTGCAGCCCATTCCACCGTGTCGTAGCCGTCTTCAATCTCATGCTTGAACGGGTACCACTCCCCCTCTGACGTGTACCGCCCGCGCACATCCTGGATCACCATCATGAAGCCGCGCAGCGCTCCCAGGCGTCCGACCTCTGAGCCGCCGCTCTTGTCGTACGGAGTGCGCGTCAGCAGCACAGGAACCGCCTGGTCGCCGAACGGCCGGTACAAGTCGGCGTAGAGCGTCACGCCATCGCGCGTCTTCATCGCAACGTTGTGCTCCACAATCACGTCGGAGGTCTGATTAAACGCAGCCGTGCCGGGCAAAACCGCGGCGGCAAAGGCAATAAGGCAGAGAGTCTTCTTCAGCATCGTGTTCTTTCCCTCTTGGTTTTTGGGCCGCCCCAATTATAGGTTCCGACTATAGGATCCGGCCGAAGTCTCAAGCTAAACCCGCAGCCCGAATCACCGTATACTCTTCCCAGCACATGGCAACGCAACTCGACATCATTCTGGCGACAACCAGGACCACGGTAGAAGCGGCCAAAACGCATATCCCGGCCGCTGAACTGGAGCGGCGCGCCGCCGCGCATCGCCCTCGCGGCTGGGCCCGCGCCCTGCGCCGTCAGGCTCAAGCCTCGCTGGCTGTCATCGCCGAAATCAAGAAAGCTTCGCCCTCCAAAGGGCTCATTCGCGCCGACTTCGACCCGGCCTGGCTCGCCTCGCGCTACCGTGCCGGCGGGGCTGCCGCGCTCTCCGTTCTAACCGATGAGCCCTACTTCCAGGGCAGCCTGCGCAATCTCGAACTTGCATCGGCCGCCGGCCCATTGCCCTGCCTGCGCAAGGACTTCATGATCGACGAGTACCAGATCGTTGAAGCCCGCGCCCACCGCGCAGACGCCATCCTGCTCATCGCCGCCGCTCTTACTAACGCTGAGCTCAAGCGGTTTGCCCAGGCAGCCCGGGCCCTCGAACTCGACGTGCTGGTCGAGGTGCACAAAGGCGACGAGCTCACCCGCGTCCTCGATGCCCTTGGTGAAACCGGAGCAGACGCCATCGGCGTCAACAACCGCGACCTCAAGAGCTTCGAAGTCTCGCTCGAAACCTCCCTGTCCCTAGTCGAGAGAATTCCTGCAAGCGTCATCCGCGTGACCGAAAGCGGCATCTTCACGCCCGCCGACCTCACTCGTTTGCGCACAGCCGGCTTTGACGCATTTCTAATCGGCGAGAGCCTCATGCGACAACCCGATCCAGGAAAAGCGCTCGCCGAACTGATCAGCGGAGCAACGGCCGCACGATGAGCCTCTGGATAAAAATCTGCGCGAACACTTCGCTTGAAGGTGCGATGCTTGCCGCCGACTCAGGGGCAGATGCGGTGGGCTTCGTCTTTGCGCCCAGCCCGCGCCGCGTCACAGCAGAGCAGGTTGCGGCCATCATTCCAAATCTGCCCGCGGAGCTAGAAAAAATCGGCGTCTTCGTCGATGCCGCCTTCGAAGAGATCGAGGCCACCGTCCAGGCCAGCGGCCTCACCGGCGTACAACTCCACTTCGACGCCACGCCGGATCTCCCCGCGCGTCTGCGCGAGCAGTTTGGGCCGAATCTGCGCATTCTGCGCGTCATCCACTTTGAGCACGACGCGCCTGCAGCTTCCGCGGAGCTCATGCGTGATCCCAATGTTGACTGCGTGCTCGTCGATTCACGGACCACCGCTGCAGTTGGTGGTACGGGCAAGACTTTCGATTGGTCAGCTGCGCGCGAGACGCTCTTCAATGTTGCTAGCGAACTCCACTTGGTCGCTGCCGGGGGCCTGAACCCGGAAAATGTAGCCGAAGCCATCGCCACGCTGCGCCCATGGGGTGTCGACGTTGTGTCCGGTGTCGAAGCCTCTCCCGGCCGCAAAGACCCTGCCAAGGTGCGGACCTTCATCGCCAACGCCCGAGCAGCATTTCTTCGCTGACACGCCGATTCGAAGCAAAGTCATGCAGATGCGTCACAATCGGGGCCACGCGAGAACGCCCTGTCGTGCGCCTTGGCCGGCCGGATGTAACCTTTCCTCAGGCCAGTTCGTAAAGCTATACGGGATGCACGATACTCTTCCGCCCGTGCAATCCCTGAAGTCGGAAAACATTCCACAGCTGCATGCTGAGAGGTCGCGAGATGGACACCTTCCTTCCCCCCATCGAAAAACCACAGGGTCTGATCAAGAAACTGGTGTTTGCGTTTGCGCGCAGCCAATTTGGCAAAGTGCCAACGCCGCTCACGGTTGTCTACGCGCGTTTGCCCGTCGCGTTTGGTTCTTTCGTCGGCAAGATCAGCCAGTTGGACAAGAAGTTGGAGCTGCCGCAGGAAACTGCGTATCTCATCCGCGAGCGAGTGGCGCGCCTCAACGTCTGTCTGTTCTGCATTGATATCGGCAGGTACTTCGTGATCAAGGCACAGATGAATGAAGCCAAATTCGATGCGCTCGACGAATACTCGACCAGTCCACTGTTCACTGACGGCGAGCGTGCGGCACTTGATTACGTCACTGAGCTCACAAGGGATAAGAAGGTGAATCCGGCGACATTCGCCCGGCTCGCCCAGTACTACTCTGAGCGCGCGATCTGCGAGATCGGCTGGCTCGTGGCCAGCGAGCACTTCTACAACATGACGAACATCGGACTGAACATTCATTCGGACATGCTCTGCGATATCAGCAGAAAGAAAGCTTAGGCTCACTGGAAAAGCTTTGCCCGCAAAATCCGAAACCGCATCAAAACCGACAGCGAATCTCCTGCTTTGGCGCTTCCTAGTACACTGGAAAGTCCCCCATTTTCGGCCAAACCAGCAGGAGGCCCATCCATGGCATCAGTCATTCTTCCCTCGGTTCCCTCCGAGTCGCGCCCAGGCCGCTTCGGCATCTATGGCGGCCGNNAAGCGGCTGACCGAGCAACTGGGCGGTGCAAAGATCTACCTCAAGCGCGAAGACTTGCTCCACACCGGCGCACACAAAATCAACAACGCCCTCGGCCAGGGTCTGCTGGCAAAGCGCATGGGCAAGAAGCGCATTATTGCCGAGACCGGCGCGGGCCAGCACGGCGTGGCCACGGCCACCGTCTGCGCCCTGCTCGGCCTTGAGTGCGTCATCTACATGGGCGAAGTGGACAT
>PMXH01000163.1 GCA_003165855.1 Acidobacteriaceae bacterium
AGCACATAGGCGGATGCCAGGGTCGCGTGCCCACATAGGTCGTCTTCGACTTTGGGTGTAAACCAGCGCAGGTCGAAATCACCATCCACGCGAGGAACAACAAAAGCGGTTTCGCTGTGCCTGTTCTCAGCCGCAATTTTCTGCATGATGCTATCCGCGAGAAAGGCGGAAAGGATGCAGACCCCCGCCGGATTACCGGCAAAGAGCTCACTCGTGAATGCATCAACGTGGTAATACGGAATTGCCATGTCGTGGTCCTCTAAGCTACCGGATCCCTTAAGAAGGCGGTTTTTCTGCCTCCGTCGTTGGCTTGCGGGCAGCACGCTTCTCGCGGGCCCAGCGTTCCTTCACAACCTGTCGGGCGCGGCCGACGGCGAGGGCGTCTTCGGGAACATCTTCGGTGATGCACGATGCTGCACCGACGTAGGCACCTTTGCCCACGCGCACGGGCGCGACCAGAGTGCTGTCGCTGCCGATGAAGACTCCATCCCCGATCACAGTTGTGTGTTTGGCCACGCCATCATAGTTGCAGGTAATAGTCCCCGCGCCGATGTTGACGCCCGCGCCGATTTCGGCGTCGCCCAGATAGGTGAGGTGGTTGGCTTTGGATCCCTTGCCTAGCTTGATCTTCTTGGTCTCGACAAAGTTGCCGACGTGCGCGCCTTCTCCAATGTCGCTGCCCGGCCGCAGATGGGAATAAGGGCCGAGGACGGCGCTGGGGCCGATGCGGGCTTCCTCCAGAATGCAGCCGGGACGAATGAGGACGCCGTCAGCGATTTCGGAATCGCGGATCACAGAGTAGGAACGAATGCGGCAGGCCGTGCCGACGCGTGTCCTGCCAAGAATCTGCACAAAGGGCTCGATCACGGTGTCAGGGGCGATTTCGACATCGTTGTCGATCACGCAGGTCGCAGGATAGAAGATGGTGACGCCCTCGGCCATGAGTTCATGGCACTTGCGCATGCGCATCTGGTAGTCAATGAAAGAGAGTTCGACTCGTGTGTTGGCGCCGAGAACTTCGGCGGAGTTTTCCGTTTTCCACGCTACAACGCGTTCTCTGGCCTTACGCAGAACCTCGGCCATGTCGGTGAGGTAGTACTCTCCGTGAGGGTTGGCGGTGGAGAGTTTCTGGATGTGCGAGAACAACTGCGGCACGGCGAAGACGTAGAAACCGGCGTTGATCTCGCGGATCCTTTTCTGGGCGGGGCTGGCGGACTTTTCTTCGATGATGGCCTGGACCTCGGCGCTGCGGGGGCTCTTGCGCAGAACGCGGCCGTAGCCGGTCGGGTGGTCAAGGTCGGCGCTGAGCAAAGTCATGGCGGCCTGCTCGTCGAGATGGAAGTTGAGCAGGCGGGCGATGGTCTGGGGCGTGATCTGCGGAGCGTCACCGGAGAGAACGATGACGTGGTCGTAGCTGGAGAGTGCCGGCTGGGCAACCATCAGAGCGTGGCCCGTGCCGCGCTGTGCCGCCTGCAGCACGAAATTAACGCCGGTGTGGGCCACGGCGGAGCGGACGCGGTCGGCTTCGTGACCGATGACGGCGAAGACATCATTCGGCGGGACGACCCGAGTGGCCGCTGCAATCACATGAGCGAGGAGCGGCTTGCCGCCTACTTCGTGCAGGACCTTGGGAAGCTGGGACTTGAGCCGTGTGCCTTTGCCGGCCGCCATGATGGCGACTGCGACGCGAGGGGCAGTCGCTGTGAAAGCTTTTGACGAAACTGCGTTTCCATTTTTCTTCATTCGCCCCACTATACCCTGAGTCGGAACCGTACAGAAAGAGGGAGGCTAAGCTCCACATCGGGTAGCTATTTTCCGGCGCGCAGAATAAAATCTTCCGGCGAAAGGTCAGCCATTTCGCAGCTACACCTATCAAACGGAGGAAGAGATGCCAAAATATGTCATCGAGCGGGAGATTCCAGGCGTGGGAAGTTTACCGCCAGATCAGTTTCTGGCGATTTCGCAGAAATCTTGCAGCGTCCTGAAGAACCTAGGACCGCAGATTCAGTGGCTCGAGAGCTACGTTACGCAAGACAAAATCTATTGTGTTTATATTGCCCCCAATGAAGCGATGGTCCGGGAACATGCCAAACAAGGCGGCTTTCCAGCAAACCGGGTCTCGGAGGTGAAGCGGATTATCGACCCCACTTCGGCGGAAGCGTGAGAGTGATCCGCTAGAGACCCAGCCCTCCGTCCACAGCAAGAATCTGACCCGTAATAAACTGCGGTGCGGTGGCAAAGAACAGGACGGCGGCGGCAATTTCATCGCCGCGGCCGTTGCGCTCCATTGGAGTTTGCTTTGCCATCCGGCGCATGAACGGTGCGGCCGACTTCTCGCCCAGATCGATCATGCCGGGCGCGACCGCGTTGACGGCAATTTCCGGAGCCAGAGCTTTTGCCATGACCTTGGTCAGCATGTGCAACGCGGCTTTGGACGAACAGTAATGCGCATGCGTTGCCCAGGGGCGCAAGCCGCCAAGCGACCCTATGTGAATGATTTTGGCTTCGATTTGATCCGAGCGCTTCGAGCCCGGCCGCTTTCGGCGCATCCACTTCAGGGCTTCGCGCGAGACCAGAAATGGTCCGCGAGTGTTCGACGCGAACATCGCATCCCACTGGTGTAGGGTGAGGTGCTCGAAATCAGCCGTGGCATAGTTGGCGGCGTTGTTAACCAGGATGTCGATGCGGCCCAGTTCGCGTCCGGCTTCTTTCATCATGGTTTTAACGCTGGCTTCGTCGGTGACGTCGCAGTGCAGGGCGAAGGCGCGCACGCCAAGACTGGAAAGGTCGACGACGGTGTGCTTGGCTTCGCGGGCGGAAGTGCGAAACGTGATAGCGACATCGGTGCCAGCCTCGGCCAGAGCGAGAGCCGAGGCGCGTCCCAAACGCTGGGCGCCGCCGGTGATGAGGCATGCCTTGCCGCGCAGAGGTTTGTGCTCGGAAGCGACCATCTTGGAATTTTACTCCTGAACCGGGAAAGCGATTTCGTGCGACGGACCACTGAGTTCTTTTTTCTTGCCAGAAGGTGAGGCGGTGACGGTACAATCGCGGCGTGTCAGAGTCCCGCCAAGTCGTAGTTTACTCGCGCAAGGGGTGTCATCTTTGCGAAGTGGTCAAGGAAAGCCTCACGAAGCTCTCTCGCCGCGGTGGTTTCACCTGGCAGGAAGTGGACGTCGATAGCGACACCGAACTGCGGCGGCAGTTCAGCGACGAAGTGCCGGTCGTCTTCATCGACGGTCGTAAGGCTTTCAAATACCGCATGGACGAGCAGGAGTTTCTGCGC
>PMXH01000004.1 GCA_003165855.1 Acidobacteriaceae bacterium
ATGCGAGGGGAGGACGCAGAGAACACGCGTACTGTAAACTCGGTGCGAACGGCGAGCGAGATCAAACACAAACTGAGGAGTTGAGGATGCAAAAAGTTTTGAATACCTTGTTGCTGTTGGGATTGGCCGCTGGGGCGGCCCTTGCACAAACGCCGGCTGCGCCCCAGCCTGCGGCGCCAAGAGTGTGGCCGACACGCGATGCGCATACGCCAGGCTATGTGGACGCGAAGGATTTGCCCGACGGCGCGAACGCTCCTGCGGATGCGGATGGCAACTTCATCCTTGGCCCGACGCACAACGCCGCGCCGGAGCTGGCGGTGTCAGGCTCGCCACTGGGCACGATTGTGGAGTTCACGATGAGCTCGACTGACAGCAAGATGTATCCGGGGATTGCGCGGGAGCCGCACACCTTTGGCACGCCGGACCCGGACAATCCGGCGAAGCTGATTGTGACAACCAGCCATCCTGCACCGTACATTCGGCGCGTGGCCGTGTATGTGCCAAAGGAATATGTGCCGGGCACGGTAGCTCCCTTCATCGTGGGCGCGGACGGGCCTGACCGGATGCTGTTCAGCGCCATCGACGGCGAGATTGCGGAACACAAGATTCCCGTAATGATCGCGATCTCAATCGGCAACGGCAGCGGGGATGCGCAAGGAAGCGAGCGCGGCCTTGAGTACGACACCATGAGCGGCAAGTACGCCGAATGGGTCGAGAGCGAAGTGCTGCCGCTCGTCGAGAGCAAAGCAAAAGTCAAGCTGACCAAGGATCCAGATGGAAGGGCGACGATGGGTGGCAGCTCAGGCGGCTCGTGCGCCCTGATCATGGCGTGGTACCACCCCGAGCTTTACCATCGCGTGCTCACCTACTCGGGAACCTATGTCAATCAGCAGTGGCCGTGGAACCCTGAGACTCCCCACGGAGCATGGGAGTTCCACGAGCATTTGATTCCAGAGAGCGCGCCGAAGCCGATCCGCCTGTGGATGGAAGTGGGCGATCGCGACATCTTCAATCCGAACACCATGAACGACGGGTTTCATGACTGGGTTGTGGCGAATGAGCGAATGGCGGCTGTGCTGGCGGCGAAGGGCTATCACTTCCAGTTTGTGTTTGCGCGCAATGCCGGCCACGTGGATCACGATGTCAAGGGCCAAACTCTGCCGGAGGCTCTCGAATACGTTTGGCAGGGCTACCCGCGGTGAAGGGCGCGGGAGAACAGCGTACTGTCTGTTCGGTCCGGAGCGGGTGCCCCCGGTCCCTCGTCCGCCGCGGCGNNAGCAGCATGGGCCGGTTCATGTCGCCGGATTGGAGCACGAAAATTGAAGTTGTGCCCTACTCGGTGCTTAGTGATCCGCAAAGCCTCAATCTTTACGCTTATGTTCTCAATAATCCTCTAAGGGCTGTGGATCCGGATGGTCACGCTGGGTGTAAGGATACGCCCGATCTCTGCAGAGAGGTAAGAGATGCTGTATCAAGCGGCCACTCCATAGAAGACGGCTGGGATAGCTTTAAGGAAAAGGCCAAAGCTGCGGGCCATGCGGTTGCCCACGCGATCGACAAGGGGGCTACCTTGGCTGACGATCATCCGATCATCATGGCAGCTCTCATGCTAGGCACAAACCCGGGTTCGGATGAGATTGCAGAATCGGCACTCGAGGGGGACGCACAGGAACTCGAAACAAATATCCAAAGCGTTGCAGATAAAGCGAGTGATTACTTCCTTAACCCTGCGCACTCTGACGGAGGATCAAAGGCAAATTGGTTCGAGCAGGCCCTTGGGTACACGAAGTCAAACATGGATGGCCTTGTGAACCAGATCAGGTTCGATCCTAAGACGGCGATCCAGACAGGTGTTAACGAGTGGGGAACGAAATTCAATTCCGTGATAAATATCGGAGGTGCTAACGGCAAGACTATTCCCGTCACATTTGGCTGGATATTGCGCGCCGGAGAAACAACGGTGCGCTTGACGACCGCAATCCCGACAAAGAGGTAGCGACACGATGCGCAGAGAATATGAACTTGTTCGTTTGAGACGCGAAGTCTCCGGTATCCCGAAGGGCACGATGGGCACAGTGGTGATGGTCTCCGCAGAATTTCCATCAAAGAGTCTGGTTGACTTTCCCGATCCGGAAGGTAAGGAAATCCGCGTGGTTTCTGTCGAAGACAGTGACTTAGAAGAAGGCGAAACTACCCCTACAGCAGAAGATCTGCAAATTTCTGCCTCGGTTTGGGACGTGAGCAAATACAAGGAGTGAGATGGCGACAGGGCTGCAAACGGAATGTGGTCAAGGTCTCGATTCTGAGATGTTGGGTGGGAGTACGATTCGAAGCGCATCTCTATGATGCAACCCGCCACGTGCGCATCTGAAGCACCTATTTCGCCATCGCGTTCCACCGGGCGGGTGGCCCCGGTCTCCAAGTGTCATCCAAACCACGATGAAGGGAGTCGGGTCCCTCGCTTTTGGGGACCGGGGATATCGATACGATGCAAGCGACGATTTCAATTGCGGTGCCCGATGCATCTATGACGCCGCCCTCGCTTGTCTTCTCAGCGCAGCGTCCGCCCAGCCATCGATTTTCACCGGCAAAGAACGCGATACCGANNGTCGACTTGCCGATCCAAACACCGGCCGGCCGCGGGCTCTCCTTTCCCTTCGGAATCCATTACGCCGAGGCAGAGCCGTTCTACCTCACGAACGGTGGGAACGGTCCGAATATTGGGTGGTTAACCCCGGCCGCTAATGCGCAACTGTCGCCCTTCGATTTAAATGGCTGGTCCTACCAACTCCCGAACTATCAGGCTCAGGCGTTCCTCGCCAATACGCAAACCGAAACCTCGGGCTGCTCGACTTACCCGAATTGCCCAGTTCGAAATACGACTGAACATGGGAGGAATAAGTATGTTTGACGACGAACAACCTCCCACTGAGGAGAAGGAGCCAACCGACTATACAGGCCTCAAAATTGTGGCCATACTGGCTCCTGTAATGCTTCTCTTCGCTTACCTAGGTAATGCAGAGATGGGGTTGTCGGTCTGCATTGTTTTAGGAATGATTGCAGTTGCCGTCTATTTCCGCTGGAGACTCCGGAAGCATGTCTGGTTCTGGGCGACGATCGCTGTAGTATTCGCGCTCCA
>PMXH01000071.1 GCA_003165855.1 Acidobacteriaceae bacterium
TCGACTCCCCCTCCCGGCACCAAAGTCCAACCCATTCAGCAAACAACTAGTTGGCCTGTGGAGTGTGTCGCCGCATGGCAACGAGCGACGTCCGCAAGTTCATGGTCGGTTATGAAATGCTATCCAGGCCACAGGGAGAGATCACCTCCGAAGCGGCGGCGGCCACTCTCAGGAACCTGAACCCGATCCATTATGCGGAGCGCAAACTACGCCAGGGCTTAGCTGGAACGCACGCCAATTTTCATGCAGGGCTGGATGCTCTCCCGGCGCGACCGCCGGAACCGGGAGCCGGGAAAACNNGTTAAAGATAGGGCCTCCGGCTGTAAACGGAGGCCCTTTCCCTGGCATTTAGAACGAGTACTTGACCGAAAGCTCCATGATCCGGCCACCCGGATAGGAGTTCTTGTAGTTTTCTTTTCCCCAGAGCGAAGCATAGTTGGTACAGCTTGCCGTCTGACCGGAGATCAGCCCAGCGAGGCCGGCCGTGCATACGTTGCTCTGCACCTGCCCCGTGTTCAGGGCGATGGCATGGGTGTTGTAGTCCATCGTGAAAGGCAGAGCCAACTGGTTGCCGCCGCTGAATTGGTACAAGGGGTGGTTCAGCCAATTAAATGCGGATAGAGTGAACCGCACCGCCTGTCTCTCGGTAACGTGGAAGGTCTTGAAGACGGAGAGGTCGCTGCCGAAATAAGCGGGGCCGTGCAGATAGGGGAAACTGCGCACGCCAGAGGTTTGAAAAGCCGGCGCGGAGAAGCAGTTCAGATTGGCGCGGCGGAGCCCGCTGATCCCGCTCGCGGGGTCACAGGTGAGAGCTGGCTGAATGGTGAATCCCGAGGCGCCCCCCGTGCCTGAGTCCGTACCGTAGTAGGTCTTCTGGCTTAAAGCATTTCCGCTGGGCAGAGTGGTCGGATAGTTGATGTACTGCAAGCCCAGGCCAAAATTGGGGCCGTTGGCATTGTTAATTGCCTGCAAATCGCCGCCCTTTTGCCAGTTCGTGATTCCGGCGATGGTCCATCCGTTGGTAGCGCCGCTTAAGATTTTGTTGCCGTGAGTGAACTTCGGCAGATTATAAGCGTAGGAACTGTTGAAGACATAGGGATGGTCAATCCCTTCGACCCCATAGTTCCCGCGCAGAGAGAACGGGTCTTCCGCAAGGTCGGTACCCAGAGTCTTCGACCATGTGAAGTTGAAATTGAAGGTGAGGGGCCCGCTCTGCTTGACCCAACTGGTTTGCAAGGCGTGATAGTTCGAGTAACCCACGTGCGTGGCCACGGTGATACTGTTCGTCCCGTAGATTTGTTCGCCGTGGAGGGGTCCGGGACCAAGAAAGACTCCGAACGGATGATAGTCGGCGAAGCTGTTGGGCAAAGCGCCGCCGACCAAATCATGGGTCACATCCTCGGGATTGGGCGCGACGATTCCAGTCAGGGGGTCGGGTTTGAACAGAGCGCCCAGCGGGGTCTTGTTCTGATTCAGGAAGTCACCACTTCCGAGCCCGGCGCCACTTCCGCCGCCCATCAAAACGTGCTCACTATCGTTGCCGACATAGGCGATCTCCGCCAACGAATGTCCGGGAAGCCGATGGGAGACGGTAAGGTTCCAACTGTAGGTTACCGGAATGTTGTAGTCGGTATTACTGAGTGCGTTCACGGGTTGAGGCGTCCATGTAGAGGGAGGTATGACGATGGAGTGGATCTGGGAAAGCATGACATTGGTACTGCCGGAATTCTCGTACTCAACGATTCCCAGCCCAGGAGACAATGCGCCGGTGAAGTCGTTGTACTGGTCGTTCCAGCGGTACATGCCCCAGCCGCCGCGCACGACGGTTTTGCCGGTTCCAAAAATGTCCCACGCCACCCCGAAGCGCGGCGAGAAGTGGGCAAAGCGGTCGGGTTCGCCGCTCAACGGCACGCCGGGATCATTGGCATGCCAGCGCAGGCCGGGATAGTACTGGCCGGAAGTAAAATCGGAATTCACCAGGCCGGGAATGAAGACCGCCATTCCGTTGCTGCTGCGGTCATACCAGTGGCCGATGTGCTCCCAGCGGGCGCCGAAATCGAGAGTGACACGCTTGGTTATTTTCCAGTTGTCGTTGACGTAACCGGAGATCGTCTTAGCGGCGATGTTGTTGTTGGGTGAGCTGTTCTCTTCTACATACTGATTGGCGATGCCCATCACGAAACTGGCAACTTTGTTGTTAGGCGATCCCACTTGATTGCCGGTGAAAAGGTCGGGAGCCAGGCCGGCCCAGCCGTTGACATCTCCGTTGGGATACTCCGTGTTGCCCTGGTACTTTCCAACCCTGGCGTAGTAGGCGCCAAATTTAAGGGTGTGCGCCTTGTACACCTTGGTGATGTTGTCGGAAAACGAGGGATTTTCACTGCGCACGAAGAACTGGCCGCCGGTCTCAAAGGTATCGAATTGCGAGAAGTCGGGCAGCTGGTTGGGGCCGCAGTAGCCGCAGTTGAACGAGGGAATCATCTGGATGCGCGCATTCGAGGCGAACACCGTTGGGTAAGGATAGCCGAGGGTATTGCGGTTGATGTCGTTAATGCTGGCCGATATCGGCGAGTTTGCCCAGCCCCAGGCGGCAATGAAATCGTTGGTCAGAGTAGGGCTGAAAACGTGCAAAAAATGAGCGGTTGCGGTCTTGGTGAAGTCCTTGGCCTGGAGCCCTCCACCCGGGAACGGAATGGCATTGCCGGGGGTCCACCACATATGAGCGCCGTTCCCCTCCTCCAGTTGCGAGTCATTTCCGCTCTGAACCGACGCGAAGAATTTTGTGTTATCGCTGAAGTTGTAATCCACGCGCGTACGCACCACGTAACCGTCGTGGGTGGAAGGGAAAACGCCCAGGTAGTTGTAGCCGCCATTGTTGCTGATCGCCGAGGCGCTAGTCAGGATGCCTGTGGTGGGAAAGACTTTAGTCAGGGCGGCGGACCCGGGATCGAGGAATTGCGTTGGAATCTGGTAGCCCGCAGCACCGTTATCCGGCACCACGGTTCCATCGGGCAGCACCGTGCCCGCCAGGTTGTTGCACCAGTTGGTGTTCGTCGAATTGAAACCACCCGGGCAAACCACCTGATTGGCGGCCGTCGGCGTAAAATTGCCCGCCAGCATGTCCGCGGTGGGAATCGAGGACTGCAACTTGGCGGCGTTGCCGAGGTTCTGAATGTAGTGCTCATAGCCGAACCAGAACAGCACCTTCTTGTGCGTGCCCGGAATCGGTCCGCCGAAGCTGCCACCCGGATAGTAATAGTGGTCCGGACCTTTGGGGGTGTTGGTGAAATTGTCCGCCCAATCGTTGGCGTTCAAAACGTTATGCCGGGCATACAAATAGGCTTCTCCGTGATAGGTACTCCCCCCGGACTTGCTGATATTGGTAACGACCACGGGTCCCAGGGGATTGTCGGCGCCGAAGTTCGTCGTGGCCACTTTGACTTCCTGCGTCATGTCGGGATTTACGGTGGCAATCGAAGTACAGTTGCAACCCGGATCGATGATGTTCGCGCCATCGGAGAGGAGGTTCGTTCCGCCGCGGTTTGGAACGCCGTTCGTGTCCAGACCGTTACCGATGGCGCTGCCCACCGGGCTCATATTGAGGAAGTTGAAGCCGGATCCAGAACTAAGGTTATTGCCGCTATTGACGACGCCGGGCAACACTTTGAGCAACTCGGAAAGCTCGCGTCCTTCGACCGGGAGGCGGTCGATATCCTTGGCGGTAAGCACGGCCGATCGTTCGCCGGATTCTTCGAGCGGCACTTCGCCAGCGACTGCTTCCACGGAAACCA
>PMXH01000020.1 GCA_003165855.1 Acidobacteriaceae bacterium
CCTTTACACCTGCCGCGGGATAAGCCCCGTCGCCGCCGGCCCCGGAACCGGCAAAACTGTAAATCACCTTCTGGGACCACCCTCCGCCCGCTACCGGCGATACTTGAAAAACCGTGCCGTAACCATACGCCCCCCCTCCGTAGGTGGTGCCATAAAGTATGTTGTTCTTGCCAATTGCCAGATCCGCTATCGGATTGGACCCGTCTCCGCCGCCGGTGAAGCTGTAGATCGTCGTTTCTGTCCAGGTACCGCTCCTGGATACCAATTGGAAGACACTACCCCATCCCGACCCACTGCTGGAAGTCGTGCCGTAGAGGGCACCACTGGCTGCCACCACTAAACCGGCTTCGGGGAAGCTTCCATCTTTAAGGTCATCGAAACTGTAAAGGGTTGTCAGCGTTGGGGGATTCCCACCTTTACACGGCAGGACGATCGCCAACGCCAGCAGCCCAACTCCCAGCCGCCTGGCCAGTGTAATACTTCGAGGAATCTTCAGCATACCTCTGGATTCTCGGCTGTTTACTGCCGTAAAGTCAACCACTTTACCCCTGGGAAGGGGCTAGTTTTAGTACCGTTATTTCTCCTTTTGTGCGCTGCTGCAAGTAGCGTTTTTTTGTACTGTTTTTAACGAATATCCGCATCCTTTTGGCCGCGCTGCCGGGTTACATATGTATAATGGTCAAGGAATGGAAGGTATACGTATGTTTAAGAAACTATTGATCGGTTCTGCCTTCGGGCTTCTCTTGAGCGCCGGAACGATGTGCGCCGAAGTGGTTGTCAAGATCGGGCCTCCAGCGGCGGTTGTCGAAACACGCCCAGCGAGCCCAGGTCCAAACCACGTTTGGATTGCGGGTTATCAAAACTGGAACGGCAGCGCCTACGCTTGGGTACCAGGACGCTGGGAAGTTCCACCCCGGCCACACGCGAAGTGGGTGGCCCATCGCTGGGTTCACCGCCATGGTGGTTATGTTATGGTCGAAGGACACTGGCGCTAAGTCGCCGTCTTTCCTGTTTGAACTGCGGCTTCCGCTTCCCGCTGGCGAGTTGCCTTGCGAAATGCGCGGTTGATCGCAAAGTACACCACCTGCGGGAAGTGCCGCTGTAGGAGGATCGCCAACTTAGTGGGCCAGGGAAGAATGAGGCAGCGTTTGCGACGGTAAACGGCGGTTACGATTTGCCGGGCAGCGTCATCCGCGCTTAGCTGGATCCATTTTTGGGTCGGCCGACGCAGCGTCGTTTTGTCATAGATCTCCGTATCGACAAATCCGGACATGACGTGTGTCACGCTGATCCCGTAAGGCGCCAGTTCGTGGCACAGGCCGTCGGAAAGGCCATTCAAGGCGAACTTGCTCACGCAATATGCCGTGCTTCCGGGAGCCGAGATCATCCCCAGCAGGCTGCCGATAAGCACCAGGCGGCCGCGCGTCTCCTGCAAGGCCGGTAACCCCGCCAGGACAGTCCGGAGAGCGCCAAACAGGTTTGTTTCCAACTGCCTGCGGTAGTCGTCCAGCGTCAGATTGTGAATCCGTCCGGTCGTCAGCAGGCCTGCATTCGCCACTGCCACATCCAGCCGGCCAAATTCTTTAAGGGCCACATCCACCGCCCGTTCCAAGTCTCCGTCCCGCGTCACATCGCCTGCCACTGCCGCTGAGCGCCGTCCCGTGGCTGTCAATTCCGCCGCCAGCGCTTCGATTCGCTCCACACGGCGGGCAACCAACACAGTATGCGCGCCTTCGTTGGCGAACTTCCGCGCCAAGGCCGCCCCGATACCGGAGGAAGCCCCGGTTATCAGGACAACCTGACCGTCGAATCTGTGTCCCACGGAAGTTGACATTGGAGAACCATTCTCGCACCCTTCGTGGGGCAGGCCATCTCCTTTTGTGGCCTGCCACTCGTCGCACAGGCAGACCTAGGCAGACGACACAATATGATCGTTTGCCCCACAAGAGTTCTAGTACTGCTTTCTTCGGTTAAACCTTCCCTCGCATTGTTTCAAGCGCTATAATCATACGTTTGATTTAAACACCCGTGAACCAAACCAAAGCGCGCATTCTCGATACCGCCGAGCGGTTGTTTTCCGAGCAGGGCTATGCCGCTACTTCCCTACGCAGTATCATTGCCGACGCGGGCGTGAATCTGGCCGCCGTCCATTATCACTTTCACTCCAAAGAAGCTCTTTTGGAAGCGTTGATTCTCCGCCGGTCCGTACCCGCGAATCTCGAACGTTTGGCCTTGCTCGACCGGTTTGAAAAAGAAGCGGGGGACCATCCGCCTTCTCTGGAAAAGGTGATTGAAGCCTTCGTGGCCCCCACCCTGCATATGTCCCGCGATCCTCAGAGCGGGGGCATGGTTTTCATGAAGCTCCTGGGCCGCCTGCACGCGGAAGGCGATGTGCTGCCCCGGATTCTCACCTCGCAGTTCGGCGATGTTTTCCAACGTTTTGGGGCTGCTCTGCGGGCAGCGCTGCCGGACTTGCCCCGGGAAGAGTTGTTCTGGCGCCTGAACCTAGCCGTCGGCGCCCTGGCGCAGACTCTGCGGGGTGGGTCGAAGGATCTGGGAACCATCTCGGATCTTTCGCTTTCCTTCGATTCCGAAACCGCATTGGAGCGGCTGGTGGCTTTTCTGAGCGCCGGCTTCCGCGCTCCCGTACCAACCCATCCGATCCCGGAAACTCATGTCGCAATTCAGGAGAATTAAAATGCGCCGCTATTTTCTATCAACTCTTGTCTTGGCTGTTCCCTTCACCGTATGGGCTGGAGAAGCCGCGCCTCGTGAGCCCCTGCGCCTGAGTTTGAAACGCGCCGTGGAGATCGCCACTTCTCCGGAAGGCAACACTTACATCCAGCTTTCCGATGAGAACGTCAAGCAGGCCAAATCCCGCTCGGCGGAAGCGCGCTCGGCGTTTCTGCCGGATATAGAAGCTCAAGCCGCGCAAACCACCGCCATGAAGAGCATAGCCGCCCTGGGCCTGGACTTGGCCACCAGTCAGGCGCTGCTGGGCGCCGAGAGCGGTCTAACCGGCCCAGTGGGCACGGCCGAAAAAACTCTGCTGAACGACATCATCAAAGATATCCCCCGCGTGGTGGGTCCCTTCAACTCCGTGGACGTGCGTGCCAGGGTCACCTGGGAC
>PMXH01000567.1 GCA_003165855.1 Acidobacteriaceae bacterium
CGCAAAGAACTCACCAACTTTACTTATGACCTGAGCCGCTGCATGTTCTGCGGCCTGTGCGAGGACGCTTGTCCGGTGGACGCGCTCGAACTCACGCAGGACTTCGAACTGGCCAGCTACACCCGCGAGGGCTGGATCTGGGACCGCGAGACGCTGGAAAAAGGTCCGCAGCCTACGGAATATAAGAAGTAGCAGTATTCTCCCGTTTGTTCAGGAAAATTGTTCAGGAAAAGTTTTTCAGGAAACCCGGAATCCATCCGACAGCCAAACTATGGGTCTTTTCGACGCCTTCCGCAAAGACGAAGTGACCGGGACCAAGGTTCTGGTGGGCCAGCTTGGAAGCGGCTTGGGAACTAAATTCGACGAGCATTTGGCGTCCGACCTCCGCGTGTACAAGCGCTTCTACCCGGCGGCGTCCGGCGCAACGTTTACTTCAGTCGCCGAACTGCGGGGCGCGGTTGGCCACGGGTACGACATTCTCCACCTGTTTTGCAACGTAGGCGATGGTGGCGTGGTTACTGACTCCTCCGGCGACCGCATCGCGGGGACTGAGCTTTTGAAAGCGGCGGTCGATTCCGGCGTGAAACTGTTGTGGATCGGCAATGACAATCTTCAAGAGGCTTACGAGGCGGGCTTCAGGACCAAAGGGCTCAAGATGAATGTGGTGTTGACGCTGCGGCGCCTGGGATCGAACACTTCGCTATTCCTGGACAATCTGCTCACCAAGATGGCAGCGGGCGAGACTTTGTCGCAGGCATGGACAGCGGCCCAGCCCACGGGCAAATCGGTGCAACCCGATCTTCCCCACACGATCTCACGGCTGGGCCGGGGCTCGGTGATCTTGCGCTAGAGATTGCTTCTAGCTCTGGCTTCTAGCTCCGTCTTCCGCAGGACATTTTGACGAGAAAGATCCCACTTCTCGCACAGGACGCGAGAAGTGGGGCGGCCCGCTTTCTACCCAGATACCAGAAGCGAAAGGTGGGCCATCTTTCAGTTTTCGGAAGAATCTACTTTTTGCCGACGTGACCGCGTCCATCCCGCACTTCGTTACCTTTGAAGTGCTCAACCTTATCGAGATGCTTATTGGGATCGGGTTTTTCACCACGAGCCGGCTTGGGGCCGTTATAGCCGTGCTCGGGATGGAAATGGTTATCTACGTGGCCGTGAAAGCCTGAAGCGCCGTGAAACCAGGGGCCGGCGCCGATGAAGATGCCGCCGGTAAACCACTCCGGGCCGTAATAGCCGTAGGGGGCGCACTCGTAGGGAGCAGCGTCATAGTAGCCGTAGGGACATTCAGGGGCGACTCCGATGTCGACCTGTACCTGAGCTTGGGTTTTGGGCGTAGACACCACGAGACAGATGGCAGCAACAGCAGCTAACACAAGGAACGTAAGTCGATTCATTCGTTTGTCCTCACAATCATTATGCTGAACACCGTGCGGGCAGACATCTGGATGCCCCCACGTGGTTCAGGGTAACGACTTGGGGCAGCCTGAATCTGAGCAAAATGATACAGAAAGCTACGATTCAACTTTCACGGAATGGGGCGAATCCATTTTGGGACCTGAGGTGTGGGCTGCCGGATTTTGGGGAGCTGTGAATGGCTGTTCGCATTCCGTTTATGCCACGCTATTCAGCGCTTTGCTGTGATGGAGAGTTGGGAGCTGACGGCTGTTGTTGGGTCATGCAGTGCATGGTGCCGAGTCCCCAGATGAGGTCGCCGGAATAAATTGGGACGACTTCGCGCGTGGGGAACAGGGCGGCCAGAGTGTTTAGGGCGATGCGGTCGTTGGGATCGTTGAAGACCGGAGCGAGCACGATGCCGTTGGCAATGTAGAAGTTGGCGTAGCTGGCGGGCAAGCGGCGCTGCTCGAAGACGACGGGGCCGGGCATGGGGAGTTCGACGATGTTGAGCGGCTTGCCGGCCTGATCTGTAGCGGCGCGGAGGCGGCGGAGATTGTCGCGGAGCGGCTTGTGGTTTACGTCTTTGGGATTAGTCTCGACCATGGTGATGACGGTGTTGGGGGCGACGAAGCGGGCGAGGTCGTCGACGTGGCCGTGAGTGTCGTCGCCGAAGATGCCGCAGCCGAGCCAGATGGTGTGTGGGGCGCCGAGGTAATCGGCGAAGAGCTTTTCGTAGTCCCTGCGTTTCATGTTCGGGTTTCTTTGCTGGATTTTGCTGAGCAGGCATTCTTCGGTGGTGAGGAGGGTGCCGCATCCGTTGACGTCGATGGAGCCGCCTTCGAGGACGACGCGGGTATTCTTCGAGAGTGGGCGGACTTCGACGGCGGCGGCGGTGGTTGCCATCAGGGCGCCGATTTTTTCGTCGTTGCGGTAGTTCGAGTATTTGGCCCAGGCGTTGAAGCGGAAGTTTAGAGCCAAAAAGCGACCCTCAGGGGCTAAAGCCCCAAGCTCCTTATGCTGTGTATCGGCACCACTGAAGTCGTGCCTTTCCCGGTCTTCCCGGGACATAAAGTTTTCATGTGGGGACAGCCGCCCTCGGCTGTCCGGCCGGGCGAAGCCCGGCTCTGCCGGTACAACGAAAATGCAGCCGGAGTCGCGCAGCCAGACGCGGTTGGTGGGCCAGCGGTGGAAACGGACATTTGTGGAAAGTGCGTCTGCTCTGGCCAGGAGCTTGCGGACGTGGCGTTGGGCTTTGGCGTCGTTGACGATTAGTTCGACTCGCTCGTGGCGGGCTAGATTGCGGATGATTTCGGTGTAGACCCACGGAATGGGCTCGAACTTGCCTGGCCAGTCGCCGTGATAGTGCGGCCATGCGAGCCAGGTTGCGGCGTGCGGCTCCCATTCGGCGGGCATGCGGCAGCGGAGGGTTGCCGAGGGAGCACTTAAAGTACTACTTGAATGATTGGATCGGGGCATGGAGGTAGTTTATTGCACGGGATGATAAATCGTGCATTGAATCCTGAGCCTAACATTGATCTTGACGAACGGATTCTGGCTCAATGAGTGAAATTGATTCCAT
>PMXH01000105.1 GCA_003165855.1 Acidobacteriaceae bacterium
AGCGCGAAACCGAAGGCGATAATCATGCGCGGATCGAACTTGCTTGCGAGGATCCCGGAAACGGGCATGAGGAAGAGCAGAACGATGGCCGCTGGCGACATGGCCATGCCCGACTGCTGCGCGGTGTAGCCAAGATCATTCTGCAGGAATTGCGGGAGCAGAACCGTTGAGCCGTTGAGCACGATGCCCAGGATGAAACTGAAGGTGATGGCAGTGGCGAAGTTTCGCTTGCTTAGCAGGCGCAGATCCATGATGGGGTTTTCGTGGGTGACCTCGCGGAAAACGAGCGCAACCAGCGCGACCATGGAAACAGTGAAGCTGATGAGAATCGCATTCGACGCGAACCAGTCATTCTCCTGGCCCTTGTCGAGAACATATTGCAGAAATCCAACACCGATGACGATGAGGCCGATGCCCATATAGTCGACGCGGAAGTTGGATTTGATCATGTTTCTGAGGTATGCGGGGTCGCGGACAATTCGCGACGTGAGCGAAAGCGACAGAATGCCAATGGGGACGTTGATAAAGAAGATCCAGTGCCAACTGAAATTGTCGGTGATGTATCCGCCGAGCGTAGGCCCGATGGCCGGCGCTACGAGGATGGCTACGCCGTACATGGCGAACCCCATGCCACGCTGCTTTGCCGTGAATGTGTCCGCGAGAATAGCCTGTTCGGTTGGCTGCAGTCCGCCGCCTCCGGCGCCTTGAAGAATACGGAAGAAGATGAGCATGGGCAGGCTTGTAGCCAAACCACATAGAAACGAACTGCAAGTAAAGATCGCGACGCAGATCATGTAGAAGCGCTTACGGCCAATGAGGTTTGAAAGCCAGCCACTCATCGGTAGCACCACCGCGCTCGACACCAGGTAACTCGTAATCACCCAGGTGCTCTCTTCCGCAGTGGCGCCGAGTGTGCCCGCGATGTGAGGAAGCGAGACATTGGTGATGGTGGAGTCGAGCACCTCCATGAATGTAGCCAGCGTGACAGTCATGGCAACGATCCATGGGTTGATGGCTGGCCGCGCCGGCGCCTGCGTGGTTTCGGTGGATTCGGCCATGGTTAGTCCAGCCACACTTTGGGCTCGACGGACATGCCCGGGCGAAGCTTATCGAGATCTTTCTGGCCGGCTTTGAACCTAATGCGGACGGGCAGCCGCTGAATCACCTTCACATAGTTGCCGGTCGCATTTTCCGGAGGCAAAACACTGGTGCGGGAACCTGTAACGGCGGGCATGCTTTCCACGGTACCGTCAAAGTCGCGCGACAGTGCGTCGACATGAATTGTGACGCGCTCTCCGGGGCGCATTTTGGCCAGCTGCGTTTCTTTAAAGTTGGCAGTGACCCAGAGGTCGTCGATCTGCACGATCATGAAAAGTTGCTGGCCCTTGCTTATGCGTTCACCGACTTCCGCGCTGCGCTCAGTAACAACGCCAGCGACCGGAGCAGGAATGCGGGTGTAAGCAAGGTTGAGCCGGCTTTGTTCCAGAGCTGCCTGTGTTGCTTCGGCATTAGCCTGTTGGCCCTTAATGTCAGCCTCCTGGGCAGCGAGTTGGAGTGGGGCTCTGTTTTGTACCTGCGCAAGCTTGCTGCGCGCCTCGGCCAATTGCGACGCGCGAAGCTCGACCGTTTTCTGCGAGGACGCAACCGCCGCTACGCTTGCAGCTACGATTTGCGTTTGCGCTTCTGCTGTGGCTTTTGCCTGGTCGTAGAGAGTGCGCGCGACTTCCTGCTTGTCGTTCAGTTCCTTGTAACGGAGATAATCTGCCTGATCACGCTCATTGGTGGCTTGCGCCTCCTTGAGACGGGCTACTGCGCCGTCCAGATCGTGCTGCGCGGCGGCAAGCGAGGCCTCGGCTCCCTGTACCTCGGCTTGCTGCGAAGACAGATCGCTGCTGTTGTTGATGCGCGTGATGGGAACATTCGGGTGCGACGCATTGAGTTGGGCCGTGGCCTGGTCATATTGCGCGGTAGCCTGCTCGAACGCAATTTTGTCGTCAGAGGGATCGAGCTCCACCAACAGCGCTCCGGCCTGGACGATCTGGTTATCGTCTGCGTGCACAGCAGTGATGGTTCCGTCGATGCGGGAAGCAATCGGATTCAGGTGTCCGTCGACCTGGGCGTCATCCGTAGTCTCGTATCGGCTGGTGTAGAGATAGATGCCAACGCCAACTACCAGGAGCACGAGAACGACCGCGCCAATGACAACGGGATTGAATCGGCGGCGCGGGGTGCCCGTGATATTAGCAGAATCCGATTGGACAGGCTCACCCGCCTGTGGCCCTTTTTGTGTTTCAGTCTGAGTTTCGGCGCTCATCTACTTGCTCCCTTTGAAGATGTTAGGAAGATCTCTTTCGGCTTCGCCCATGGCGTGGGCCAGCGTGATTTTGGCCAGGTTCTGCGAGAACAGGCTGCTCACGTAGTCATGGTCCGCAGCAGCCAACGCCTCTTGCGAGTTGACCACCTCAACCGAGTCTGCAACGCCCACCGAGAATCGGTCCTGTGACTGTTGCAACGTAGCAAGTGCAAGCGTTCGGTTGCTCTCTGCCGTCGCCACCTGGTCATTGGCCACGTTCAAATCGATATAGGCATTACGCACGTCCAGCTCAACCGCGCCTCGAGCATTTGAAAGTTCGGCCTTGCGCTCTGTCACAACAGCATCAGCTTGAACGGAGTCGGCATGCAGGCGGCCACCGCTGAAGATGGGAACATTCACTGAAGCCGACGCTTGAAAGATTCCGTTTCCCTGGTTGGGATTGATGCCCTCGACTCCATAGAAGCCCTCGACTTTGGCTGAAGGCAGCCGCTCGTCGCCAGCCGCTTTGCGCGCTTCAATTGCCGCGTTCAGATGTACTTCCGCGGCCTTCAAATCCTGGCGCTGAGACCACGCTGTGTGGATAAGGTCCTGGAGTGGCGCAGTGTCGTAAGGCTGCGTTTCCAATTTCTCAGTGATGGAAATGTCGAGACCGAGCGGCAATCCAATCAACCGTGCAAGAGCATTCTTTTGCTTTTCGAAATCGCCCAACTGGGAGCGCAGGCGCTGTTGTTCCGTCTGCAACTCCACCAGGCCGCGATTGGCATCGATGGGAGCTTTATTGCCGGCGTCCGCCATCGCCCGCGCCTGTTTATAGCTTGCCTCTGCGTACTGCACCTCGGTCCGCTGCTCGTCGATCAGCGCCGAGGTAGCCATCAGTTGGAGATAGGCGCCGGTTACGGCAAGCACAACCTCCTCTCGCGCCTGGCGCGCGTCCAGGCTGGCGGCATCGGATGAGTTCCGCGCAGATCGATAATTATGAACTGCGGTCAGATCGAGAATGCTTTGCTGCAGCGAACCGCGAAGGTCGTAATAGTGAAACGGGCCCACCGTATTCGGGAAATTGAAGCCGAGCGAACTGCCAAACAGGCTTGAATTGAAGCCCTCCGCCTGTAGGTCCGCTTTGGCTGCGTTCTCTGAGAGGCTGGCACTGATCGTGGGCAATAGGGAACTGAGCACCGAGATGCGCTGCGCCTGGGCCTGAAGCGAAGCGGCATCCGCGCCAATCTTGCCAAGGTTGAACTCGAGCGCGCGGCGAATCGCCTCTGCAAATGTGAGGGTCACAGCGCCGTTTGGCGCAGTCGAGTCAAGCGTGCTTCCGTTGTAGCTGCCCTGGACGCGCACCTGCGTGTTGATTGTGTTCACGCTCGACGACATCGACGGCGTTGCGGATTGCTGGACCGAGGCTCCGGATTCGGTATTTGCCGAGAGTGGCAGCTGGAGGGCCCTGGTGCTCTGGGCCCGGCAGTCCACCGCTGCGGCTGCCAGCAGAAGAGCCGCAATGGCTGCCGGACCTGACATGATGCGAATTTGATTTGAAAAATACATACGCGTGTGTATTATTATGTTCAGAGCAACAGGAATTGTCAACAGAGATCGATATGGACCAGCAGAGAAAGAAAAACAAACCGCAGCTTCGAACTGCCGAGACGCAGGCCAAAATTCTGGATGCCGCCCAAGAGATATTCTCGGAGCAAGGCTTTGAAAAAACTCAGCTTGAAGAAGTCGCGGCGCGAGCCGGGTACTCCCGGGGCGCCATCTATGCACACTACGCCAGCAAGGAAGATGTGTTTTTGGCGCTGATGGAGCAGCGGGTACTTACCAAATACACAGCGATGCGCCAGGCGCTGGAGAGTGAGCCGATCGTCAGCATGCGGCTTGGCATCTTCAAGCAGTGGCTTGGCGCCCAGGTGAGCGACCAGTCCTGGGGCACGCTCATGCTGGAGTTCAAGCTGTACGCNNTCGAGGCCCTGGTCCACGCCTGACGGGCAACTCGCGCCACAAGCGAGAATACGCCGCAATCCCTCACCGTTCCTCTTGACGCAACGTCCACCACGGGAGCGCAGATTCCCGAACAGGTCGTCTTCAGGCAACGCAGCCGCCGGAGAATTGGCGAACGGCGCCGCGACTGGCCTGCAAATCCAATTTGCTGCAAAAACTCCACTTCGAACCCGTACGATATCTCTGCGCC
>PMXH01000432.1 GCA_003165855.1 Acidobacteriaceae bacterium
TTTTTCAACACCCACGCCTGTTACATAAACCACCTCAAGTCTTTAGCAAGAAAGAAAGGCCGCCTCATTACGGGACGGCCTGGGAGGCGAGATGAATCGCAAATCTACGGCTGATAAATCTGCACGTAGTTGTCTGCTGTCGTCCCGTTGTTCGGTGTGCCCCCAAAGCAGTACAATTGGCCGTTCGCCACGGTCGAACCCGACCACTCCACCGCGTTTGGAATCGAGAGCAGCGTCGTCCACTTGTCGGCATTAAGGTTGAAGGATTCGGTTAGACTGATCACTCCCCCGCCTGGGTTATTTCCTCCCGCCAGATACAACTGGCCGGAAATCGCCGCAAAGCACGGTCCGCCTCTCGCCGTCGGATCTGCCGTCAGTTCGCTCCACGTGTTGGTCGAAACGTCATAGGCCTCGGTGTCGCCCGTGGGCCCCGAATTTGTATCTCCGTCAGAGGAGACGATCGTGGTTCCCAGTAGTCCCCCGGTCGTCTCCGACCTGCCAACCAGCAGCGGGGACTCTTCGGTCCACGTGTCGGTTGTCGTGTCATACTTTTCGAGATTGTCGAGTCTCAACGTCGTTCCATTTCCACCCATGACGTAGATCGACTTCCCATCCACCACCGCCGCGGGAATGCTCCCGCGCGCAATCGGCATCGGCGTTTTTGTGGACCACGTGTTGGTCGCCGGATCATAGGCTTGCACTGTGTCGGTAAAGGTTGTGTTGGTTGGCGAACCACCAATCACGTACAGGATGCCCGCCACCACGGCGTACGCCGCGCACCCCACCGGCGTCGGCATCGCCGCGGCCGTGCTCCACGTATTGTTCGCTGTGTTGTACACCTGATTGTTGCCCACCGGGACGGTGCCGTTCCCGCCTCCCACCACATAAATCTTTCCCCCGATGAATCCCACTGCCGGACAGATCACCGGCACCGGTATCGCCGCGCCCTGGCCCCACGAGTTGTGAACCGTAAACGTCTTCGTGCTGGTCAGCGTGGTTGAGCCGGTGGTCACAGTCACATAGCCATCCACCGCTCCTGTTGGCACCGTCGCCGTCAGATAAGTTGTTCCCGTCAGCGTGGTCTTCGTTGCCTGCACTCCGTTGAATTTCACCACCGATGACGACGAGAATCCCTGCCCAAAGATACCGACCTGCGATCCCACCTTTCCCGACGTGCTCGACAACCTGATAAATGGCTTCGCGCCAATGTTCAGGCTGTAGAAAACTCCACATCCCGAGCCCCCGCACAAACTCGTATTGCCTCCCTGGTAGGTGACGCCATAGAGAATTCCATTCGTGTTCTGCTTCAACGGAGAACTCGGATCCGCTCCGTTCGCCCCACCGAAACTGTACAGAAGCTTGAACGTCCCGCTGGTCGAGATGCTGTAAAGCGTTCCTGCATTCGACGCCCCACCGATCTGCGCCCCGCCATAGAGAGTCCCGCTGGACGCCTGCATCAGGCCAGAGGGCGCGCCCCCGTCGGTGCTGCTTCCGGTGAAGTTATAGAGCACGGAGTAGGTGCCAGTGGTCGAGCACTTGAAGACCACGCCCTTATTGGAGGTTCCGCCCGCGTAGGCGACTCCATAAAGATTGCCGTCGGTGCCTTGGATCAGCGCCGAGTACGCCTGGTTTCCATCCGATCCGGCGAAGCTGTGAACAGTCGTGACCGCGCCCGACGGCGTCATCTTGAATATCTCGCCATCGCCATTCGCTCCGCCGCTCTCGGTCACGCCGTAGAAGTTGCCATCGGTGGCTTGAATCAGGGCAGCTGTCACGTTACTGCCGTCGGTGAACGTATACAGGGTGGTCAGTGTGCCGGTGCTGGTGAGCTTGTAAATGGTGCTCAGACTGCCGAAGCCGCAAACCGTGGTCGTTGTTCCGTAGTAGTTGCCGTCCGTCCCCTCAATCGGTCCCGCCCACGGACATGCCCCGTCGCCGGAGTTTCCAAAGTAGTGCAGAGCGGTGCCTGTGCCGGTCGGCGTTACTTGCCACGCGGTCCCCGGGCCTTCGCCGTTCAACTTTGTGGTCCCGTAGTAGTTGCCGTCGGAACCAAGGGTCACGCCGCTCAGGGGATCGTTCCCCGGATCGTAGTTAAACGAGAAAACCAGGGTCATCGTGCCCGATGGAGACACGTTAAACACGGTGCCGACATTGCCGACTCCGCCGCCAATTGAGGTCGTGTAAAGACTGCCGTCGCGCCCTTGGGCAATCGCACCATACGGCACAATCGGATCCAGTGAGACGTTGCCGAACGTGTAGAGCACCTTATAGGTCTGCGCTTGCGCCGAAATCGCGCCGGCAATCAATGCCAGGCAGAAAACCACAGCAAGAACGAAACGGGCAATGTGGCGCGTAGACATCAGTATTTCTCCTAAATTGTTGATTTCAGACATTTCAACAGCCCTGGGTGTGGCCCATACTTCCTATCCAGACGGCCCGTTCGGGCGAGGTCAAATGGTTCTGGGACGCGCTATACTATGGCGGCCTAGCTCCCCGCCGGCAAGAGACGTGTCGTGCCGTTTAGGGCCATGACGTGTCATTTCTATGGCATCGAGTCGCGAACCACTCCCTGGGAAGCGCTTGGACTCGTGGAAGGAGATTGCCTCCTTCCTGGGCCGCGCCGAACGTACGGTCAAGCGCTGGGAAACCGAGCGCGGACTGCCGGTGCATCGTCTGCCCGGCGGCGGCCGCAGCGCTGTCTTCGCCTATGCCAACGAATTAGTCGACTGGCTTAAGGGACGCAGCGATGAACTCGACGCCGACGATTCGTCTTCCGCAGAAGTTGACGAGCCCAAAACAGATCTCGCGCGAGCGACCGTGCAGTCGGCCCCGAAGGTGCCAGTCGTCACCCTCGCTCCGGCGATCGCAGCAGAGACGACTCCGCCGCCCACCAACTGGCCTCCTGCCCGTCTCGCCGCCTGGACTGTTCCCCTTTTGCTCGTCGCCGCACTCATCCTGACTTTCACCTCGGCCCGGCACCCGTTCCGCTTCAAATCCCAAAGCCAGCCCACAAATGCCCAGGCCAAGGATCTCTATCTTCCCGCCGATTCCGTAGCTGTGCTCCCCTTCACCAACGTGAATGGAGACCTGGATGCCGACTATCTCAGCGATGGCATCACCGAATCCCTCATCGGCGAACTCGCCCACATTCCCCAACTGAAAGTCCGCTCCCGCGACTCCGTCTTTCGCTACAAAGGCAAAGACGTAGACATTCAGACCATCGGCACCAGCCTCGGAGCCTCGGTTCTTGTCAGCGGACGGATGATGCGGAAGGGCAATACGATCGAAATCAGCACCGAGATCACCAACACCCGCGACAATACCGAAATCTGGGGCCACCGCTATTCGGGCAAAACCAGCGACCTGATTTCGTTGCAGCAGCAGATGGCCGGCGACATTGCAGAGAAACTGCGCTCGTCGCTCACCAGCGCCGACAAGCTGCAGATCACTAGACAGGGCACACAGGATTCCGAAGCTTACTCCTTATATCTAAAGGGACGTTACGCCTGGAATAAGCGAACTCGCGCCGATCTCGAAACCGCCATCTCCTATTTCAATCAGGCCATCGCCAGAGACCATGGCTACGCTCTCGCCTATTCCGGCATCGCCGAAGCCTACTCTGTTCTGCATTTTTTCGACGTCAATCCCGGAGAAACCTTCCCCAAGTCCAATGCCGCTGCCCGCAGAGCATTGGAACTTGACCCGACCATGGCGCGTCCACATGCTGTGTTGGGCAACAGCGAGATGGAGTACGACTGGGATTTCGCCGGCGGCGAATCCGAATTCAAGAAAGCCATCGAACTCGATCCCAGCGACGCCACCGCTCATCAGTGGTATGGAGAGAAGCTGAGCCTGCTCGGTCGCCATCAGGAAGCCATCGCCGAAATCAATCGCGCTCACGAACTCGATCCTCTGTCGCCCGTCATCACCCGCGTGCTCGGCGGCGTCTTAGCCGAAGCCGGTCAATACGATCAGGGCATCGCCGTCTGTAAGCAACTGACTCAAGACAGTCCCTCCTTCGCCATCGCCCACGACTGCCTCTTCTACGCATACTGGTACAAGCGCATGTACCCGCAGGCCATCGAGGAATGGAGTACGTATGGCCGAATGATCGGCGTCGCAGCCAACATGGAGAATGCCGCTGCCCTGGAGCACGGCTTTCGTGCCGGAGGATGGCCCCAGGGTCTGACCGAAGTCATTGCCGTCCACGAAAACCGCCGCAAGAACGGCGGCTATGCTTCACCATTTGAAATCGCACGCTTCTACGCCGACCGCCGAGATAAGGAAAAAGCCTTCGAGTGGCTCGACATCGCCTATCGCGAACGCGACAGCCTGCTCATCGGCTTAAACATTTATCCCCAGTTCAGCTCAGTCCGTTCCGACCCCCGCTTCGCCGTCCTGGAAACCAAAATCGGCCTGCCCAAGAACTGATCCCAAACTGCAGCATTGTCATTCCGACCAACGGGAGGAATCTGCTGTGACCCCCGGAAGAACGACCATGATTCCCACCCAACACTGTCATCCTGAGGCGCCGCCCTTCGGCGCCGATCCCTGCACTCTGCCAGCACCGCCGATACACAAGTTTCGTATCAGGGCACGACTTCAGTCGTGCCGTAAAGCGTCAAAAAAATTCCGGCTTCAGCCGCTGAGGGAATCGCGTCTCAAGAGAACAAAATTTATATTCACAGATTATGATGTCCGGCGAAACGTATAGGCGAGCACCGCCGATGCATTCGCCCTTTTTTCGCCGCGAACAAGCGGAGAACAAAAACAGACGCCCTCTAACCCGCCCTAACCCCCTGATTCCAAGCGACTTCTGCTATCGTACATACACATTTGTGCATAAGAGTGTTCCTTCAGGAACACTGTGAAAATATGCAACAATCCCGCTGACCTTGAAGGTCGGATGGTGCGTTAAACGCAGGTGTTGTTGTCGGCTGAGGCTAGGGTGTGACTTCAAACACCGTTCCGAACCCAAACGTGCCGCCGCCAAGCAAAGCGGCTGAAGCAGGCTTGCTTGCGCAACCCAAGTCGCGTGATTTCGGACTTTCCAAGCCCTCGCCAATCAGGTGGTTCGAAAGGGTGTCTGCCGCGACTTCATTTTATGCGGCCTTTCGCCCCCTGTTTCGCCTCGGCGGAAGATGGTCAGCCAGTATACCTTGCGGACTAGTCGTGACGCGGAAATCTGCAAGGGTTCATCACAGGCGAAGAGTTTGCATCACATTCTGTTCCGCTCTTCTTTTCGGCTGGCGAATTCGAGACAGATAATTCTGTACTAGAGAAAAAGTTCTACGACGGGAACGCCGGGCGCTCAGTTTTCCTGCGACGTCGGCGCGACGGCTTGCGGTGCACCGTCACCGTATACACCGAAATCATCCGGGTTTTGCCTGCCGTGGATTTTGTAGCTGAGGTCTCGATACGTTGTCTCGTCATCCGTCGCCAGCGTCTCCATGTAGTAGGAGCCGACCTCCAGCGATTTGCAATCAGGGAGAAACCGGTTGCAGTAAAGGTGAAACGACTTGCCTGCATTCAGTCCGTCCGCCCAGTGGGCTTTAAAAAGCAGGTAATGACGNNCCTGATACCGTCCTAGCCTTCCGTCCTTAAGGTTTACCTCAAGCGTCAGGTCATGTTTTCCTGCCGCCTTGTATTTCAGGGTGGGATTATCCACCAACCGTGCCTCGAAGGTCTCCCCCTTGGGCAGTTTGAAACAGTCATCGCGGTCGGCGCATACCAACGCGAAACTGTTTGGGCTTGTTAGGGGCGTTCCGCCTGACCAGTGAGCCCGCGCCCAGCCACCATTTACCTCGCCTTTCGTCTTCAAGGATGACCACGACGAGTCGATTGTGATGTAGGACTTCGCGTCGGTCACTGTGCCCTGTGCCGAAGCTATACCGACAAAAAGCAGCAAAAATAGGACAGTAGCAGTCAGTAAGATCAAGTTCTTCATAGCCTTTGTCTTTCAACGACAAACTTCGCAGCACAGCATGCTGAGGCGTTCAAACAATTCACCCCACTGTGTTCCCGCTTCAGTTTATGTTGCTTGGGTGGGCGACATTGTTCGCTCTTCCTCGTCTCGAAGCTGTGGCCTCTAAATCATTTGGCTCCGCTTCTCTGCTTACCCCTGCTCCAGAGTTCGCACCGACCGGTCATATCTTCGATTCTGCTATCGTTAACTTCCCAGAATTGTCGAAACCGCTTGGTGGATTGGCGGACTTCCACAAAACGCCGCACGGTGTCTTTTTGAGTATTGTTATACCGTGCTGACAGAGAAACGCTTGCCGACCCGACTTCGAAGGAGTAGCCATCGCCACCATCGTCGAGGATTTGTAGGGATGAGGGATTTATCACGACTTTCTTCTGTGCATTGCGGTGCCCTTTTGCTTCCCACACTGCTTTGGGGTGCGCCAAGGCGAAATATAGTTGGTCGTCATCCATCCCATTCGTGTACTCGTGAATTCCGAATTGCTTTGCATCCTGCCTAAACGTAGTTGCCACCGTTTCCCACGAATAGGCGTCTTGCCACGAGGCCGGATCGGGGAGGTTGTAGAACACAATGAAGAACTTCTCTTCTTTGGGCTCAAAGCAGACGTAAGAGACATCGTGCTTGAGGTCATCCGTGACATCTGGGTCATGGGCAGTAACCAGTTCGTCGAAGGATTGCTGCGCTTTCTGTTGTCCCCAGCAGGTGAGAGAAAAGCCCGTGATGAGCAAGAACAGAACAGTTTCTTTCATGCAGTCTCTACTCCTACTCACGCAGGTTTGAAGTTGTGCTTGACGGCGTGACAAGGGGATACTAATAACATGCTCGAACCTCGGGCTGCTGCATTCAACGGTACTTCCGTAATCGCAGTCGGAAGCTCAGCCGACGGGGCGACCTGCTGACTGTCACCAATCCCACCCGTTGCTTTCGCGCCCCAACACATGCGGTATTATTTGAACCCAAACAGCCTGAAAATGAACGCCCCCAACTTGCGGCGTCGTCCGCTCTTCGTCAACGGAATGCCGATTGCTCTGGAAATTCTCGACTTGAATGCAGAGACTCCGATCAATCGATCAATCTCCAGATTGAGAAGCCGCCGAGGTTCACAGGTTGACCTCCGTAACAATGTCAAAACTCCCAAATGGTGCGAGCCTAGCCTTCGAAAGGTACTTTTCATCGCCTCTGCGCCCTCCTCGTGGCGGGAGTGGATAATCACAATTCCTTGATACTCCCTCGCGGCGAGAAACCTAGCTACTTCCTTCCCCGTTCCCTTGAATATTGAGTTGTCGGCGGGCATCCAATGCAGGTCGTGGTCAAGGAAGACGACCTTGAATGGCTGCTGATCCAACGCTCGAAATGCCGCCTCAGCGGTTTTGGCAAACACTGCCTTGGGCAAACGCTGCCGAAACCATGAAATACGATCTTCCGTGTCCTCAACCACGAGAACTGGCCAGTCAGTCGGTATGTGAAACTGCTCGCCCATGGCCTATCCCTGATTCTTTTCCTAGAAACTTCCATCCACCGCGTACTCGTCCCATTCAACAGAACTGATTTCGCGGTTGATTAACTCTGGCAAACTCGTTTCGATGTCGTCTCCAAGCCAGCAGACCGTGAGACTCGACATATCTTTGTCGGTGTCAGAGACAGGCCGATAGCAGATTAGATCGACCATGAACGTATAAATAGGCAATTCCGCTGCGGACGAGATGTAGCGGTTGCAGACTCTCTGAAACAACAGGCCGACTCTGGAGAGGTGAGGTTTTTGTGCGAGCAGTGCGACCTCGCGCAGAACTTGAAGTAGTGGCGAGTTTCCGGATCATTGGTGGGGTCAATGAGCGCAATGGCCTGGTTTCGACAGTTATCTGGTTTAGCTCTCGGCGGAGCCATGTGCCATCGAACGGGATCACTACTGCTGGGGCTGGAATTCAGGCGCGCCGAACTGCCAAAGCAGGAAACTCCAAGAATTAGCGAGGCGTTCCTGATATTGCCGTTCCGTGCCGCCGATGTGCCCTGCTTCGAAATCCACGAGCAGCAGGACCGGTTTGCCGCTGCTTGTGGCCGCTTGAAGACGGGCTACCATCTTGGTGGATTGCCACGGTTTCAGCCGTGGATCGTTCATGCCAGCGTGAACAGGGCTGCAGGATACGGACTCCCGTCTTTTACGAAATAGTAGGGGCTCATGGCATAGAGGGCTTTAACCCGCTCGTGAGGCTGAACTTATACTGAGTCTTCTCGGGACCCTTCTGGATGAGACCTTTGACAAGAAGAAGACCACGAAATCGATGCCCCTTGTCTACGATCTTATCGCCGCGTCATCCGAGGGAGAGATGGCGTCAGTGTCTTGACCGGTACACGTTGGGTGGTGGAATTGCCAACCCAACCGGCGAGGGTTGATGGTGTGCCGATCGGGTGGCTCTCTCCGACCCAAACTTGGGGAGCTGCCAAGTTGTTGTGCGGGGAAGTCAAATTTACTGCGTTCGGAACGTGCGCGACGGCTATGGGCTTTGCGATCACCGGGGTCACGTGTTCCCAGCTGCGCAGGTTGTTCAGCTCAGACATGCGAGCCCCGGACGGCGCCAATCCCGAAGCCACAAAACGCTCGGTGCCCCTGATCGTGCCAATCACGCTGTGGCGCAAGTCGCTGACCGCGATCGGCGCATTGCTCTTCGATGTAATCGATGCCGGCTTCGCGCTGGCCACGGCGGCTTGCGACACCGGAGCTTGGCTCTTCGAACCGGCGGGCCCGGTAACCGACGACAGGGTTAGCACCACAGTCTTGCCGACGTAGGAAACGGTAAATACGTCGCTGCCCACAGTGACGGTGGTGTTGGTGAACGAGCCGGAGAGCGTACCGGTGGAGGACAGGATGGTAAACGTGTCGCCGATGTTGGCGGAAGTCAGAACCAGACCATTCACGATCGCAGCCGTTAGTGTTCCGCCCAGACTGGTCGTGCCGCTGACGGTGAGTTGGCTGTAGGTGCCGGAGGTGAGGCCGCCGATCGAAACGTTCATGGTTGCGGTGGCTAATTGCGTGTAAGTGCCGGTGATGGCCAGCAGGCCGGCCGTTCCGCTGTCTCCGACATTGATGGTCACGGCTGCGCCGCCGGTGAGGTTGCCAACGGAGGTGTTGGCCTTGATCGTGCCGACGCCAAAGAGCGAGCCGGCGGTGAAGTTGGCCGAGCCGCTGGTGCCGCCAGAAAGGGTTCCGTCGACCGTGGTCGTGCCGGCCGTCGTTTGATTGTAGCTATTGCCCGTCCCGCCCACCGTCAAGGTGGTGCCCTTTTCAACATCCACCGTACCCGTGTTGGTGAAGTTGCTGGAGGCAGTGGTCAAGGTTGCGCTGCTGGCCAGGGTGAACGTGCCGCTGTTGGCGTTGAAGCTGGCCAAGGCGTTGGCGGTGCCGTCCTTAATGCTGGACGCAGTACCGGTCAGGGTGAGGTTGGCGGCGTTGGTGGTAATGCCGCCGTTGGCGCTGGTAAGCTTCAGCGTGCCGCCAATGGTGTAGGTGCCGCCAGTCAGGGTTCCGCTAACCAGGTTGGTGAGCAGGTTCGATCCCGTGAGGGTGAAGGTGCTGCCCTTATCGACGGTGAAGGCTCCTGAGTTGCTGAAGTTGCCGGTGGCGGTGAAGCTGGCGTCGCTGGCCAGAGTCAAGCTGTTGGTGTTGCTGCTCAGGTTCGCCAGATCGTTGGTGGTTCCGGTCTGGATGGTGCCGCCTTCCAGGGTCAACACCGAAGAGTTGGTGGTGACGTTGGCGGCGGCGGTGAGATCAAAATCTCCGGCCAGGACAAACGTGCCGCCGCTTAAAGTGGTGCCGCTGACCTGGGTCAGCGCCGGTGCGGTTAAGGTGTCGCCTTTATCGATGGTCAGCGCGCCGGTGTTGCTGAAGCTTGCCGCAGTCGTGGAGACGTTGACGCCCGTACCCGCGATGGTCAGCGTCTTGGTGTTGGAAGCCAGCGCGCTCAGCGCGTTCACGCCGTTGGAATTGATGGTGCCACCTTCCAGCGTCAGGGTGGAGGAGTTCGTGGTCACGCTAATGCCTCTGGTGGTCAAATCCAGATTGCCGGCTAGCACAAACGTGCCGCCGGAAAGCGTCGATCCGCTGATCTGGGCCAGCGTTCCGCTCACTGTGAACTTGCTGCCACGGTTCACCGTCAGCGTTCCCCTGTTCGAAAAGTTCCCCGTCGTCGTAAAGCTCGTGCCGCCGGCGAGAGTGAGCGTGCCTGAGTTGGTGGCCAGCCCCGCCAGTGCATTCGTAGCGTTGGCATTCTCGATGGTGCCTCCGCTCAGTGTCACCTTCGCTGCATTCGTTGTGATGTTCTGAGTTGCGCCGGAAAGATTCAAGTTGGCGTCCAGCACATACGTGCCGGCCGTCAGCGTGCTCCCGCTGATCTGGCTCAGGGTGCCGACGCTGAAGCTTTCACCGCTGAGAATCGTCAGCGAGCCGGCGTTACTGAACGAACCGGAATCGGTGAAAGCCACGCCTCCGATCGTCAGATTTCCCGTAGACGTAATGCTCGTCAGCCCGTTCAGCGCGTTCGCATTCGAGTTGTTGCTGTTGAGAATCTGGCCACCGTTCTCTTCAACCACTGTCGCCGAAAGCGTGCTGATACCGCCGCTCGTTCCCAGCGGCAAAGTTACGTTGCCGCCGTTTGCCGTGTAGGTTCCCCCGCTCAGCGTGTTGTTGTTGCTGGTGTAGTTGAGGAACGTGCCGGTCACCGCCAGGCCGCCCGAAGAGGTCCCCTCGATCGTGCCCTTGTTGTTGAAGCCCTTGCTCCCAGCGTCGATGGTGAGTGCGGTTGTCTGGTTCGCATTCACCGTTCCCGTGTTGACGAAGCCTATGACGCCATTGCCGATGTTTCCCGTGCCTGAAATGGTGCTGGAGCTGGTGAGAATATCGCTGGACGCCCCCGTGATGATGGAATTGTTCGCCAGGATCACACTGCCCGTGCCCGAGAGCGTGACCGCGGCTCCGCTGATCTTCAGCGTTGCCGCGCCGGTGGAATCTCCGATGTTGATAGTGCCGTTATTCGTGTCGGTTCCTGAAGTAGTGAGTGTCAGAACCGTGCCGCTATTGACATCGATCGTGCCGGAGTTCGTCAACGTGTGGATGTTGGCCACGTCGCTTGAGCTGTCATAGAGGTACAGAGTGGCTCCCGCGGCGTTGGTCAGTGTTCCGGTCACGTTCAGCGTATCCCCTCCGCCGCTATAATTGTTCCCGTACATGTACAGGGCCCCGTTGTTGGTGAAGTTTCCCGTCACCGTTAGCGTGTTCCCGCCGCCATAGGAAAGCCCGGTGTAAAAACTCGTATTGTTCGTCAGGTTTCCGTTTACCGTCAGCCCCGAGGCTGCGCCTATGATCTCTACACTCCCGGAGTTCAACGTCAGCGTTCCACCGTTAGGAGTTACTGGGGTCGTCTGTCCGTTCACCAGATCCAGAGTCCCTTCTACAGTCGTCAGCTTGGCCAATGCGTTCGTGCTCCCGGCCAAGTAAAACGATCCGCCCGACGGCAGGTCGGTCATACCCTGGGTCGCGTTCAGTGTGGCGCCACTGTTGACCGTGACCGATCCCCCATCGCTCAACCCGCCGGTAATCGACAGTGTCGTGGCGCCATTGGTATTGTTTAGGGTCAGAGAACTTCCCGAGGCCAACGTCAATGTCCCGCTGCCCGGTGTGACATTGGTCGTCTGACCGTTGCCTAATACCAGACTTCCTTCAATGCTCCCCAGCTTCGCCAAGCCATTGGCCGATCCCGCCGTGAAAGTCCCGTTCACCGTCAGCGACGAACCCTCCGCTATGTCGGTAATCCCGTTGGGCTGATTGGTCAGGTTCAGCGTCGCTCCCGTCCCGATATAAACACTGCCCGAGTTGCTCAACGTGCCGATGTTGGCCACGTCGTTCGAGCCGTCATAGAGGTACAGCGTCGCCCCCACGGCGTTGGTCAGGGTTCCGGTCACGTTCAGCGTATCCCCCCCACCGCCATAATTGCTTCCGTACATGTACAGGTCCCCGTTGTTGGTGAACCCCCCTTTCACTGTCAGCGTGTTCCCGCCGCCATAGGCTAACCCGGTATAAAACTGACTCGTATCGTTCGTCAGGTTCCCGTCCACCGTCATCCCCGACGTTGTGCCGATGTACTCTACACTCCCGGAGTTCAACGTCACGTTGCCCGTGGTCGAGGAGGTCGCGCCCAGCACATTCAGACTCCCGCTCACGGTCAAACTCCCGGACGACAGGGTGCTGCCGTTCTCGAAGGTAAGGCTTCCCGTGCTGTTGATGGTTGTAGCCCCGGTGACCGTGAGGTTCTCCGCCGTACCCGAAAGATTTTGCAGCGTCGAACTCCCCGTCGTGCCGCCGAGCACGAGAGAATTGATGGTCGCGCTCTGATTCAGCGTGACCGAATCTGTCCCGCCCGAATCAATGGTCACGTTGTACGTGTTCCCGCCGCCGTTGTTCGGCACGCCGCCCGGACTCCAGTCAGACGATGCGTTCCAGTTCCCCGTCCCGCCTTTCCACGAGGAATTGACCGTGCTCTTGCGCTGCGCAACAACGCTTCCTGCCAGCACCAGCATGAACGTCAACAGAACAGTACAATTCAGCATCCGGCGAATGCTCATGATTCACACCTCGGCCTGATTGACATGGAAAAAGCAGAAACCCTACGCGAAAGGCCCCACGGACGATCGCCAAATAGCTGTGGTACTTCACAACTACCCCGACGCAGCTCGCGGCGGAATCTACATTAGTGCGCAGGGGTTGTCAAGATGAAGGATTTTGCAATGACCAGGTAGCGCGGGCCTGGTCCGTTAGGATAACTGTTGAGAAATCGCGATAGCGCTCATTGACCCACAATTCCGTACTTCACTGATAAAAAGCCTCTCAGCGCTGGTGGCGCTGCCAGAGCCACTTCCTGCCAGGTGGAGATTCTCAGTTTCGTCCGCAGTTCAATTGGTTTCACACACTTCATCACGGTGTACCAGGCGTCAGCCAGATCCGGCCGACGGGCGTCGACCAAGACGCAGAACGAATACTGAAGGGCATAGGCCGCGAGCACGTTGCGCAGAAGTTGGTAGGACAGGAACCGGTTCTGGGTCTGAGGCAGTTGTTCCCAATCAAACACGTCCGAGAAATCTCGATATGCCAGGAGAACCCCTTTCTCGGCATTCTGAAAGTCATTCTCGGTGAGTTTGGCCTCGACCAAGAGATTCCCGAGTCGCAGATCAACTTCCGTGCGATCAAATCTGCCGTTGACAAGCGGAACGCGGGCCTTGTAACCGTAACACGGAGAAGCGCCCGGATCAGATCCCAGGAGCGCTGAAACGTTACCATTTCGCGAAAGGCCCGGATTGCAAAAGACGTTCATCAGCAGAGCGTCCGAACTTGTGCAGGTATCGAGTTCCCGCCAGCGTCCCCGCTCGGTGACAGGCAGGGAGCGCCGGCCTTGAGTGTGAACCTTCGCCAAGCGCTTACTCCATGCCGGGTTTGCCAGTATCGACGTATAGCTCGCCGGCAAGAAGTTCCCATGCCTCCTGTCGTCTTCATATGGCGCAAAGCACACGATGGGGGCTTCGCCGTAGCTGAGACAATGAGGCAATCCTTCAGCCTGGGCGTACTTCTGGGCACGGTCGGCCAGTTCGCGACGAAGAGCAAAGGCGAAGTTCATGGAGGTTGTCTTTGGCGGGATCAGCGCCATTTCCACAACTGCTTCCACACCTGTACCAGGGTCTGCATTTGTCTGGGGCTCGGAAGGCGGGTGTATACAAGACGGCAATCCCGGTATGCTCGCTCGTAAAAGTCGCGAACGGCCGCGGCGCTGAGATGCGCAAGGTTGTGACGCAGTTCCTTCAGATCCTCCTCGCTCAGTATCTCGGCTTTCTCGCGATCCGGACGCCGTGCCATGGGGAAAGAGCCTAGCATATTCGCTATTCCTTCGCCACAGCTAACATTCTCGTCAGGACCTGCCATAATCTCCCGATGTGCGGGCGCTACAGGTTGTCCTGAACGTTCGGGTTTATCCAACATATGGGCGGGCCCCTCCACGGAGAGGTTCGGACTGACCGATTGCGTCACCGCCTTTGGGAAACAGCCTTAACGCTATCAAGGAATTGTGACAGCGCCCCTAACCGCTGGCCACGTTTCACCCAGCTATTATCCGCCTTGACGTGAAAAGGTCCCGTACGATTCATGTTAGGGAAAACGTGCATTTCGTGAATGGATTCATTTTTCATATTCAGAAAAGCGATCAACGTCACCCATCGGCGCTCGTAGGCGACGGGATCAACTTTCCAAATGAAATGCTTGCTTCTTTTGCCGATCGACCGACAAACGAGGACGCTCACGAATCGACCGTTCTTCAGGCGAAGCCGTGACCGCCATCTCCCTCCTCGCCGCACAATCGAGACCTTGGTCGGGAACATGACTTGAATCTTGTTGATCAGTTCTTCACGGAGTGCTTGCGTCCGGCGGCGTAGATCAACTTTGCCAAAGTCTTCGGAGCGTCCGTATCCGATTAATTCATATGACCGCCGCAAACTGCCAAAACGTCCTCGGTAGACGGAGGGCGACGGCATTTCGGGGTCCTCTTTAACAAGCCGCAAGGAGAGTCGGCCTTGCCGGGCGAGCAATGAACGCAATGCTTCTAACAGTTCCTCGTTGGATTTGTTGATCGTTCTTCCGCGCAACAGAAGTTGGGCCTGTTGAAATGTCGCCTCGTCTACCAACGGAGCAAAAGCGTTTGGTGTACAAATCCATTCGGATTCGGGGACACGAATTGCGGCGGTATAGAGCTTTTGAGATGTCCGCCCAAAGACGTTGTAGCCGGTGTATTTCGGGTGGGACAGAATCTTGAGGACCGCCGTTAGATCCCATTTCGAGTCCCCGAAATATTTCGTGTTTCGTCGATTGAGTTCCTGAGCGATTCCGTGCACGGTTCGCTTCTCTTCGAGAAATAGTCGATATATTTCTCTGACACAATCCACTTCGTCAGCTGGCCCGGGAACCAAGACCACCCGGTCTGTGGCGATGCTCTTACGTTCCCCTTGAGCAAGAATCTGCTTTGGCTTGCCTTCGGCAGAAATTAGCATCCGCCTTAGTCCGTATCCCGGAAGTCCGCCCTGTTTGAAACCGAGCTTTGCCAGTCGCTTCAATCCTGCAAAAACCTTAACGCCAAGCTCCCGGCTGTACTCGCCCGCCATTGTTCTCTTAAGCGCCTTCAACAGCGTATTCGGCACGGTACCGTCGTTCACAAAGACTTCCGCACAGTAGTGAACTGGGATTCCCGCGGACTTACAAAGAAACTCGTAATGGGCCGATTCGTCAGCATCCTGAAAGCGACCCTGTTTTGGCTCAGCGTGAAATGG
>PMXH01000144.1 GCA_003165855.1 Acidobacteriaceae bacterium
TGGGAGCCGGTGGGCAACAAGTTCGTGTACGACGGCATCCCCGGCACTCACCAGTGGTACGACGGCACGCCGCATCCCTGGGAGTTCAAACGAGTTTGGCATCTCGAACCATCGCTCACCGATCCAGATACCGTCTATGCGGGAATCGAGGATGCTGCCTTGTTCCGCTCGACCGATGGCGGACAGAACTGGCAGGAACTTCCGGGACTGCGCGGGCACGGCTCCGGTCCGCACTGGCAACCCGGCGCCGGCGGTATGTGCCTGCACACCATCATTCTCGACCCCAGCAATCCTGAGCGAATCTTCATCGCTATCTCAGCTGCGGGTGCATTCCGTACCGACGACGCCGGCCAGACCTGGAAGCCGATCAACCGCGGACTGTATTCCAAGTACATCCCGGACCCGACGGCCGAGGTTGGCCACTGTGTCCACCATATCGCCATGAATCCGTTGCGTCCCGGCGTGCTGTTCATGCAGAAGCATTGGGACGTAATGCGCAGCGACAATGCCGGCGATTCCTGGGAGAAAATTAGCGGAAACCTGCCCACCGATTTCGGCTTCGTCATCGACATTCACGCGCACGAGCCGGAAACTATCTACGTGGTGCCCATCAAGAGCGACTCGGAGCATTTCGTTCCGGATGGCAAGCTGCGAGTGTTCCGCAGCCGAACCGGGGGAAACGAGTGGGAGCCGCTGACGAAAGGCTTGCCGCAGAGCGACTGCTACGTCAATGTGCTGCGCGATGCCATGGCCGTCGACTCACTCGACCAGTGCGGAGTGTATTTCGGCACCAGCGGCGGCCAAGTCTACGCCTCGGCAGACGCCGGTGAGAGCTGGGCCCCGATTGTTCGCGATCTTCCGGCGGTGCTTTCGGTGGAGGTTCAGACACTGGCATGATTTATACGCTTTGTGGAAGAGCCACGGTGACAACATCGCGACCGCGCGCTTTGGATTCGTAGAGGCATTGATCCGCGATCTTGAGCAACTCGTCGGAGGTTGAGCCATGCTCCGGAAACGCTGCGATTCCTATCGAGACCGTGAGCGATCCCAGAGTCTGCTTCTTGTACTGCAGCCGTAAGCTCTTTACTTCAGCGCGCAGCATATCCGCACGGATAGCGGCGTCCTGGGAAGATGACTCCGGCAGGACAATGGCGAATTCCTCGCCTCCATAGCGGCAGCAAATGTCGGTGGCGCGAAAGAAACTTTGAAACAGATCGGCCAGGGACTGTAGCACCATGTCTCCTGCAGCATGGCCGAAAGTGTCGTTGAATCTCTTGAAGTGGTCCAGGTCGAGGAAGAGAACAGAGATAGACTGTTTCTTGCGAGCCGCCATTTGCAGCTCTCTGGCCAACGACTCCTCCAGGAACCGCCGGTTGAACAGGTGAGTCAAGGGATCGCGAATGGACTGCTCGCGAAGGGTTTCGCGTAGTTGCAGGCTGGCTAGCGAGAGGGCGATCTGTGAGGCCGCGCTGATCGCCAGNNGGAATTCAAGATGCAAGACGCCCACTGTGTTTCCCTGCGCTACCATCGGCACGCATAGACATTCCACAGTCGAGCTTTTGATCAAATGTTGGCAGGCGATGCCAATTCCGGAAGGCTCACTCCAGTGGGGCTGGCCACGGCGAAGAGACCAGCACGCTTCAGGGGGGAATGTTGGCGCGGAGATGTCCCTTTGCCCCCACCGAACCGCTGCTTCGATGAGATCTCGCGACGACCGGAATAAGTAAAGCGCTCCGGAAGGAGCGTCGGGAAACAGCTTCTGCACCGAGTCAGCGACGACAGCGCACGCTTCCTGAACCGTCCCACTACAGGCCAGTAGAGACCCCATTTCATTCAGGGACGTCATTTCCTCCGTGCGGCGCCCTAGCTCCTTCACCAGCCGGTCTAACAACTCTGCATGTCGCCGCTGCGCTTCGCTCGCCCTGATCTGCTCTGAAACGTCTTCGTAGATCAAGTAGGCGCCCCGAACCTCTCCGTTCACCAACAGGGGGACGCCGTGGAGTGCCAGGTCAAGAATGTGCCCGTCCTTGCGCCGCTGTCGCACCGTCTTATGAATGGCATTTCCGGCGAAGATCTGCGGAATCACCTGCATGGAATCTTTATTCTCATCGCCAGGCATTCCAATGTTTCCAATATCAACCGAGGCGAGTTCGTGCCGGTTGTACTGAAAGAGTTTCTCGAAAGCGGCATTCGCCAACTCGACGGAACCTTGCCGGTCAAGAACGACGATCCCCAGCGGGCTATTTTGTATCAATGAATCTAAATATGACTTTTGTTCATTCAGATCGATTGCCAGGCGCTGCCGCTCGCTGACCTCGGATCCCACAATCAGTCCTACCGCGGACACCACCAGCATGAGCAGGGCGGTTTTGGTGAATACAAGTGGGGTGGGAGGGAACACATGCATCGCGACTACGATTCCAAAATTCAGAGCCAACAGGCCAACGACAACGCGCCGGATTCCCTGACGCATGGCGATCCAGATGACCGGAACGAAACACGTGTAAAAAGGTCCGTAACGCCCATCGTTGGTTCGGAACATCGCCCAGCAGACGGCTGCTATCGTCAACGCCTGGGCAGTGGCTTCTGCCATCGCACCGAGAGTAAACCTCTTTCCAGCGGAATCTGACTCGGTTGGGCGAAGGTGCAAGGGGGTCGGCGCCAGCCACCTGCGAACATGCGGAAATACGTGGACAAGAAGAAACGGTGTAAAGCCCACCAGGCCGATGGCGTCACCCAGGTACCATCCCAGTGCCGACGACTTGTATTCACTCCAGGTAATGCTATGATCCGCAATCAGACATGTGACACCAATGACTGTGGCCCCCGCAGCAGCCGTAGCGCTCACCAGAACGTAGCGGACTACATCTCGGCGCCGCCGCAGTTCAAGATCGATTTGCAGTGGACCGCGCAACAAATATGCTGCCGCGGCGTAACAAGCGACGATTCCCGTGGCCGCGACGGTGTTGCCGAAGGACAGGAGTGGCTGGGAGTAAATGAGCCAACCGGCTAAACTGCCTGCAAAACAAACCAGCAGCCCGTACCATGGACTGACCCCCAACAGGAGTGCCATCATCAGACCGATGGCGGGATACCAGGTAACGAATCCAATGCGAGAGAGGAAAATGACTTCGGGCCGGTTCAGCAGAAGATATAGCACCACGAATGCGATGCAAACAATAGCGTGACGAAGGATCAGGCGTCGCGAAGGCATGGACGGCATCTCAGTGCCGGAAGGGCTATTTGTTACTGAGACGGATGGTTCAGGCGGAGGACGCCCGACGATCCGCTCACAAATCTCGTGTACTTTATACTTNNGGTCGAGCTCCCGGATGCTGCACCGGATCAACCCGATTACTCTTGAAACCATCGGCGGAGTAAAATCTGGAGTTCGCCACGGCCGCGGCACAGGGCGTTCATGAGGCGTTTCCAGTATGATCCGCGTCGTTCTTCCGCCACATCTGCGAACGCTGTCGCACACGGGGAGTGAGGTGACGCTCGAAGTCGCGCGCCCGGTCACGCAGCGCTCGGTGCTCGACG
>PMXH01000253.1 GCA_003165855.1 Acidobacteriaceae bacterium
GCGTAGTGGTGCATGTCGGGATCGAGATAAGCAAAGCTGCCCGCCGGAAAGCTCATCATGCTGGCTTCGTCAAAGCGGTCTCCCATCCCAACTTTGAACGCTCCCGAAATTACCGTGACGTTCTCGCGCTTGGGATGCCAGTGTGGCGCGATGCGGTACCCGTCGGGCATCTTCACGCGCACGGTGTAGTCACCGCTGGGTGCCATAGGATTGCCTTCCAGCACGGCGAGTTGCGCCCCCGGCGCCATAAATGATGGGGCGGGACCATATTGGATCGTGTCCGGGGTAAACGCATTTTTTTCCGCAGAAGCCGCCATCGCGCTAGAGCTGCCGCCCTGCTTCATCCACCACATTCCCCCAAGCAACATCAGAATCAGGCAAAAGCACAAATTCCGCTTCATAAGCGTTCCCTCCTGTTTTGGGTGTTCACTCTACGGTAAGAAACTATCGTTCGCTTCGTTTAACTTGGCAATGAGGCGGAAATAACTTTTATGCATTTTTCATGTATCTTTGTAGGTCACTGGCGTGTATGGATTTACCTGTGAATAGCGCTTCGAGAACTCGCTCAAGGGTAGCCGATGTCGAATTGGATCTGGGCCGCTATGAGCTTCGCCTCGACGGCCGCAAAGTGCGCCTCGAGAAAAAGCCCATGGATCTTCTGATCTTCCTGGTTCGCCGCCGCGGCCAGCTCGTTTCCCGGCAGGAGATCGTTCCCAAGCTGTGGCACTCCGATCTCTTCGTNNCAAACCACGCTTTCTCGAAACCGTGGTAGGCAAAGGCTATCGCTTCGTGGGACCGATTCGCCTCGTCAGCCCTCTCCACCCGCGCTCCGATGTGCCGGAAGCCTCCGGCGGCAAAACGCCCGCGCAGGACAATGTCGGCTGGCGCGCGGATCGTTCCTCGCTCGCCGTGCTCCCGCTTCATTGGCTCGGTCATCACCAGGATGACAAGGGTATCTGCTTGGGTTTTGTTGACGCCCTGGTCGCCCGCCTGGCAAACCTGGATGGGGTGGATGTTCTCCCGGCATCTTCGATTATGAACATCCCTTCAACTGCGAAGCTGCCGGATATCGCTCCGAGGCTTGGCGTTCGCTTCGTAGTGCATGGTGCGATTCAAACTTCGAAGACCGAATCGCGTTTGTCCGTGGAACTTTTCGATTCCCATTCCCAAAACAGCCGTTTCCTGAGGAAATTCATTCTCGACCTCAATCGCCCGTTCGAGCACGTCGATGATGTTGCCGCCCACATTGCCCGAGCGCTGAACCGTCCTTTTCACGCCCCGGAGCGGCAGAGCCGCACTCGCGAAAGTCGCGATCCTTTGGCTTATGCCGAGTTCATTCAGGGCTACCGCCGCGCTTCGACAGGCGACCTCAAGCTTTTGGAGGAAGCTACGCAGCCGCTGATGAATGCCGTCGCTCGGGATCCCGGTTTTGCGCTGGCGCATGCGGTCCTCTCTTTTGTCTGCGCGAAACGCCACTTCGAATTTGATCCCAGCCGGGAGTGGCTGGAAAAGGCAGAGTTTCACTGCCAGCGTGCATTGGAACTAGACGCGGATCTTCCCGAAGCACATGTCGCCAAGGCGTTTCTCCTCTGGGGACCGTCGAAAAATTTTCAGCACATCGAGGCCATTGCAGAATTGAAGCGCGCACTCGCCCTGCAGAAGAATCTGCCTCACGCTTACAGCCGCTTGGGAACGATTCTGGCGCATATCGGCCTGCTCGATCATTCTCGCGCCATGTATGAAAGGGGTGCGTCTTTCGATCCGGGAAAAACCATCAGTCACAGTGTTGCTCAGGCCTATCTGTGGAACGGAGAGTACGATCTCGCCCGGGAAGAATTGCACAAATGGCGCGCCGAGAGTCCCGAAAATAAGTACGCCATCCATTTTGCCCTTGAACTCGCGATATTGACCGGCGAATGGACGGAGGCCAGGGCCTTACTCGACGAAGCGGGCAGCCTTGTGCAGGAAGAGCCCATGATCACTGCTCTGCAGGGCGTGATGCATGCCTCGCTGGGAAAAGCGGAGCAGGCATTGCAGTGCATGAACCAGGCGTGCACGAACTCCAAATCGTTCGGTCACGCGCACCACACCTATTATCAAATTGCCTGCATTCTCTCTCTACTGAATCGGCCTGAAGCCGCGTTTGGGTGGCTGGAACGCAGCATCGATACCGGTTTCGCATGCTGGCCGTTCTTTATGAAGGATCCCTGCCTGATGAACCTGCGCGGCCACGCCCGCTTCGATCTCCTGGTAAGTTCCTTACAAGCCAAATATCCAGACTATCTGGGTTTGCTGTACCACTGATGATTGCGTTCCCTCTCCCCGTGGAGGATAATCAAGCTGTCTTCCGGCCCTTCCGGAAACCTTGCTGAGCCGCGGTGAACCTGCCCAACTCCATCACGCTGATCCGCATCTGCAGCATTCCTCTGCTGATCTGGATCCTGTCGTCCAGTCATTTCAGCAGCCAACACGGCGCCAAAGAGTTGCTCGCTTCCGCAATATTCATCGCCGCCTCCATGACCGACGGCATTGACGGCTACCTCGCCCGCAAGCGCGGCCAGATCACCACCATGGGGATTCTGCTCGATCCCATGGCCGACAAACTTCTCATCGCCGCCGCTTTCGTGGTGCTGGTGCAGTTCAATCCCAGCCAGGTTCCGGCCTGGATCGCCATCATCATCATTGGCCGTGAATTCCTGGTAAGCGGCCTGCGCTCCATCGCCGCTTCCGAGGGTTTCACCATCGAAGCCAGCGAATTGGGCAAGTTCAAGATGGTGGTGCAGATTGTTTCCGTGGTCGCGGTGATTCTCGATCACCGCTGGAAGGAATGGCCGGTCTACGGAAACTTCGTCTTCCCGGTCCACTGGATCGCCTCCGCCGCCATCTGGTTCGTGGTGTGCGTTTCGCTGGTCTCCGCCATCGATTACTTCGCCGCCTTCTGGTCGAAGATTGACCGGCGGGTCTCCAAGCGCCGCCGCCGCGCTTTCATCCTTAGCCGTCGCCGCAAGGCGCAGCCCGCCCCGCGAGCGGCCGATGCCGATGTCGCCCCTACAGCATAATTCGTCGCCCGTCCTGGCTTCCTCGGAAGTCTCCCCCCCGGAGTTCTCTCCAGAAGAGCGCACGCTGCTGCTTCGCCTGGCACATAATTCCATTTCCTCGGCGCTGCAACGCCGCGAGATTTCTCTCGATCCCCCTACGCCTCACTTCGCCGAACCGCGTGGCGCTTTCACTTCGCTCTACCTGGGCGGAGAGCTGCGTGGATGCGTCGGCTATGTACTTCCCACCTGCCCGGTCTACCGTGCTGTCGCGGAAACCGCGCGTGCTGCTGCTTTCGACGACAACCGCTTTCCGCCCGTCACCCCGGACGAAGCTCTTCGTCTAGAAATCGAGTTAAGCATTCTCTCGCCCCCGCGACCGATTCGTCCCGAAGAAGTCGAGGTCGGACGCCACGGTCTCCTCATCACTCAGCACGGCCGCCGCGGCCTGCTTCTGCCCCAGGTCCCCATCGAACACAAATGGGATCGCACCACGTTCCTCGAGCAAACCTGCCGCAAAGCCGGACTGCCCCTGGACGCATGGCAGAAAGGCGCAACCATCGAAGCCTTTGTCGCGGAAGTATTCAGCGATAAAACCGTCTGATCCCCACAGTTCCGCCCCTGGTTACTCCCGTTACCTAGAACGACAGGCTGATCCCTGCAGTGTTTCCCCGTTCCTGCCGATGAAACCTATGAGCCGCATCTCGCCTCGGAGGCCGAATGTCTTATCCCCTTGCAACGTTCATGCGCAGTCGCGCGATTCCATTCCTGGTCGTAACAACTCTCTTTGTCCTTGTCTTTGGGTTTCTTGCTCTGGACCCACCCGCCAGCGCTCAGCTTGCGCCCAACCCACCGACCCCCTTTTTCACCCAGCTCCCATTCGCGGAACCTCAAGACCGCATCACCAGTTTTATTGACGACGAGCAAACCGTGACCTTGCCTGGCAATCGCCATCCCCTGGCCCTTCCGCAGTACGACGCCAGAGCCGTCTCGCCTGACTATCCGATGGATCGGATGCTGCTCACCTTGTTGCCCGACGACGCTCAGCAAGCCGCTCTCGCCCAGTTGCTGGACGCGCAACACAATCCCGAGTCGCCTTATTACCATCAGTGGCTCACGCCGGAACAGTATGGCGACCGCTTCGGCGTCTCCGAAGACGACGCAGCGCAGGTCACCGCTTGGCTGCAAACGCACGGCATGACAGTGGAAGAAGTCACAGCTGGACGCGGATCCATCGTGTTCAGCGGAACCGCCGATCAAGTCGAGTCAGCCTTCCATACTCAGATTCACACGTACAGGATCGGCAATGAAGTCCACCATGCCAATGCCAGCGATCCTGCAATCCCTGCCGCTTTCGCGCAGGTCGTAGGCGGCGTGGTCTCCCTGCACGACTTCCGCAGCGCGACCATGCATACCGGAGCCCGCTTACCAGCACCCGACTACACCAGCGGCGGTTCCTATTACCTCGCCCCCGCAGACTTCGCCACCATTTACGACCTCGCGCCGCTTTATCAGCAATCGATCAATGGCAGCGGCCAGTCGGTCGCCATCGTTGCCCGCTCGAACATCAACATCGCCGACGTGCGCCAGTTCCGCACCTCGTTCGACTTGCCCGCCAACGACCCCCAGATCATCGTGAACGGAACCGACCCCGGCATTTTCAGTTCTGGCGAAGAAACCGAAGCTGATCTCGACGTGGAATGGTCCGGCGCTGTGGGCCGAAGCGCCTCGATCAAGTTTGTGGTATCGAAATCCACCAATTCCAGCGACGGCAGTTATCTCTCCGCACAATACATCGTCGGCCACAATCTGGCGCCGGTCATGAGCATGAGCTTCGGCCAGTGCGAGGCCGCGCTCGGCTCTTCGGGAAACAGTTTTATCAATAGCTTGTGGCAACAGGCGGCAGCGCAAGGCATGACGGTGTTCGTATCGTCGGGAGACAGCGGCGCCGCCGGTTGCGACTCCGCCTCCACTTCGCGAGCCACCCATGCACGCGGCGTCAACGGTCTGTGCTCCTCGCCCTACAGCGTCTGTGTCGGCGGCACGAAGTTCAACGACGCCTCCAATCCCTCTCTCTATTGGTCGCCCTCGAACGCCTCGGGCACGCAATCCTCAGCGCTCAGCTATATCCCGGAAGTGGTCTGGAACGAAAGCAGCTCAGGCGGCCTGTGGGCGCGCGGCGGCGGCGTGAGCACTCTCTACGCCAAGCCCTCCTGGCAAACCGGCACGGGCGTTCCCGCGGACGGCAAACGCGATGTCCCAGACGTCTCCCTCAGCGCTGCCGGCCACGACGGCTACCTGATGTACCAGAGCGGCGGACTCTACGTGGTCGGCGGCACATCGGCTTCTTCCCCGTCGTTTGCCGGAGCGATGGCGCTCGTCATCCAGCACACCGGAGCTCGGCAAGGGAACGCCAACACCGCGTTCTATTCCCTGGCGAGCAAGCAGCGAGCGGGCGGAGCATCCGTCTTTCACGACATCACCAGCGGAAACAACAGCGTCCCCGGACTCACTGGCTTCGGCGCCACCACCGGATACGATCAAGCCACCGGCCTCGGTTCCATCGACGCCTCGGTCCTGGTCAGCCACTGGAGCGATGCCACAGCCACGCCCTCATTTCACGCCAGTGCTTCCTCGACTTCTCTCTCGGTCACCGCTGGATCGAACGGCAGCCTCAGCCTGAATGTCGCGGTCAGCGGAGCCTTCAATGCTGCCGTCGCTTTTTCCGTGACCGGACTCCCCAGTGGAATCTCCGCCACTTTCACGCCGGCCACTCTGCCCGCGCCGGGATCCGGTGCCAGCACCCTCAAACTCACCGCAACCAGCCTTGCCAAGGCTGGCACCTATTCCGTCACCGTATCGGCAACCAGCGGCACGACGAAACAGCCGATAGGGCTCTCTATCACGTGCGTCAGCCCCCGCGCACCTATCCGTCCTTGATGTAACCGTAGCCTCGCCAAACGCAAAACCGGGGACGGTTGCCCGTCCCCGGTTCGAGGGTACTTGTGCCGCTTACGAAAGTTATTGGTTCTGTTCGTCCAGCTCCACGCTGTCACCAGCGTGAACATCTTCCATGGCGAACACGATCATTCCCGTGGCCGTTGTGGGCGTGGTTCCGATAACGACGATCTCGCCGACCGCGCGCCGCGGCAGGTCGCGAACGTGAATCACTGGACCGTTGGACTTCTCCCACAAGCCGGGATCAACCGACGCCTGCTTGGCCTGCGTGTCTTCACTCAGGGCCGCCTTGAACGAAAGCGAATCCACCGGATCTCTCAGGTCCGCCTCATAGGTGCGCACGGCCCGGAAATAGTCGCCAACCTTCACTCCCTGGTTCGTTCCCACGTTGATGTAAAGCTTCTGGCCCGTACCCAGCTCGGCGTCAAAGTCTCTTCCCATCACGATGCGGCCGGAGACCTTGCTGCCTGTGGGCAGGAAGCGGTCAAAACGTACCGGCGGATGAAATGCCACCATGGTTTTCTCGGCGAAGGGAATCGCCGTGTCTCCCGGATTGATGGGATCACACGCGTATTCGATGTGGCCGACCGCGGTCTTGCTGCGCGTATCGATAATGCGTACGCGGCCGACTTCCTCGTAGGGATGTCCGGTTTCCTTGAGCAGCTTCTTCTGCCCCGGAAACATTTCGTACTCGTTGATGTCACGCAGAGCGCGGATAATCTCATACTCCGCGCCGACCGTGTAGCCCCGGCCCTGCAAGAAGACAATGTCATCCTTGACGAACTTGGTGTCGGTGGGAGTCTCCAGGCCCCCGGCCACGAAGTTGGCATCGGGCAGAACCTGCCGGTTGATGAAACCAGCGCAGTAAACATCTGCGTAAGTGGGCATCTGCACCCGTTGCACCGGGAAGCTGGCTGTTGTGGAAATCGTTCCCTCCGGGGTCGGTGCGTCAGTGGGTTTCACGTCCGCCGCCGATTGGGCCCAGGTCGCCGTCGCGGCCAACAACACTAATAGTCCTATTTTCTTCATGTTACCTCCGAGAATAGGCACACTTGGCGCCCTTCCCTAGTCAAATGCCATGGAAGCAAGGCTTCAGATGGAAGGTAACAAGGGGGTAAGAGGGGGTCAAGGTTACGAGGGTGTCAGTCCCGGCGTGAAAACAGTTTTTTCGTGTAAATTGTGAATACCATGTTGCATCTGGAATTCGACCCCTGTAAGATTCGCAGCCGAACCTTTGCCGAACCTATTGATTTGATTCAAGATGATTTCTGCTCCTAAAAGTTACCCGCCCCGCCTGCTGCCTCTGCGGTTGCCGCGGGTCTGCGTCGCGGTGGCCGCGTCCGACCCCGCCGAACTGGTCGAAAGGGCCGAGGCCCTGATCCGCGATAACTCCTTCCTGGAGTTCAGGTTGGACTACATCTCGAAACCCGCTCTGGCGCTTCCCAAGATCAAGCATTTCCTCGAAAGCCACCCCGGCACCGTGGTCATCGCCACCTGCCGCCGGGCCGCCAGCGGAGGCAAGTTCCGCGGCTCCATTGCCTCCCAACTCGACATTCTGTCCAAAGCGTCGGCCACCGGCTGCCAACTGGTGGACGTCGAACTCCAGACTGCACTGAAGTGCAAGCCAGCGCAGTTACAAAAGTTGCGTACTCGGTCCGCCCTGCTTCTTTCCTTCCACGACTTCCGGGGCACGAAGAAGCTCGACGAGACTCTGGAAAAGATGCGCGCTTTCCCCGCCGACTTCTACAAAGTGGTCGGCACCGCGACCACTCTCTTCGACAACGTTTCCATGATCCAGTTTCTGGGCCGCGAAGCTGACAATCATTCCATCGTCGGCCTCTGCATGGGCGAACAAGGCATAATTAGCCGCGTGCTCGGAGTCCGCGCCGGCAGCGTCTTCACTTTCGCCGCCGTCGGAGTTGGAGAAGAAACCGCCCCCGGCCAGGCCACCGCGCAGGATCTCCGCAGCGTCTACCGCATCGAAACCGTCGACGCCGCCACCCGCGTCTACGGCGTTGCCGGGGACCCGGTCTCCCACTCGCTCTCGCCGGCCATCATGAACGCGGCCTTTCGCCGCGAGAACGTCAACGCCGTCTACCTCGCGCTCCATGCCAAGACTCTCAAAGACCTGCTCAACTGCGTGCGCGAGATTCCCATCCACGGCCTAAGCATCACCATGCCCTACAAGGAAGCCATCCTTCCTTATCTCGACAACACCGACTCGCACACCACCAAGATCGGCGCCTGCAACACTGTGGTCCGCGCGCAGGACGGCAAGCTCTANNGGCGCCGGAGGCGCAGCCCGCGCCGCGGTGTTCGGCCTCAAGGAACGCGGAGCGGAAGTCTACATCCTGAACCGCAGCCTCGCCGCCGCGCAAAAGCTTGCCCGGCGCGCCCACGCCCGCTCCATCAAACGCGCCGACCTCAAGAAGCTCGTCTTCGATGTCATCATCAACGCCACTCCGGTNNTCTGGACCGGCAAGCCCGCCCCCCAGGACGACATGCTCCAGGTCGTGCTGCTAGCAATGCAGGAGCGCGCCACCCGGGCGGCCTCTGCAGCGGCAGCGAAGAAGAAGTAAGTAGGAAGCCAGCTCCCACCGTGGAAGAATGTCGTGACCTCGCCGGGAAGTTTTCCTTGACAAATGTTGTCATATATGACAACGTATACCCTATCAAACATCCGCGCGGTCAGCCCATGACTCGAAAGACGCGCCCCGTTTCATGGATCAGGTCAGCCCTGAAGGAATTCGAGACATTTCCGGAAGCGGCAAGATCGATCTGTCTCGCCGCCTTGACGATCGCGGCCGAAGACGGCAAGGCCGACCTTGCCAAGCCAATGCACGGCATCGGATCGGGAGTCTTTGAGATAGCGCTGCCGTTCAAGGGCGACGCATTTCGCGTCGTCTACGCGGTGCAGTTCGCCGACGAAATCTGGGTCGTACGCGCGTTTCAGAAGAAATCGACACAGGGTATCAAGACGCCCCAACACGAAATAGACCTGATCAAGGATCGTCTCAAGAGATTGAAGGAGATGCTGCGATGAAAACCGAAAAACTGGATGTGGTGCGGGGAAGCGGTAATGTATTCCGCGATCTGGGGCACAAAAACGCCGATGCGGAACAGTTCAAGGCGATCCTCGCAGCTGAAATCATCAAGGCACTCGACCGGGAACACCTGACGGTTCGCGCCGCCCACGCCCGCACCGGCATTGCCGCCGCCGATTTCTCCCGCATCCGCAACGCCAACCTCGGCCGCTTCACCGTAGATCGCCTCATGTCAATCGTCAATCGCCTCGGCTCCCGCGTCGAAGTCAAAATCCGCCTGCACCGCGCCGAGACCGTCGCTTATGAAGCTCGCCAGTGAGCGGCTAGTGTTTCCCGCCTGAAACTGGCTGCGTTAATCTGTCGGCGAGCCACAACTTGATCAGCGACTGCCGCGTTAAACCCAGCCGCCGCGCCTCCCGATCCAGAGAATCCACCATCCAAGCCGGGAAATCAACGCTAACTCGCTTCGGGTCGGTACCAACCCGCCGCGCCTGACTCATATCGAATTGATCTACGACTTCCTCTCCGGCGTCAAACTTGCGGTCAACGGTCTTCGCTTTCACAAATCCTCACTTCTTTGCCCGCCAATCCATTGTCCGGCGGCGTACCTTATAAAGTAC
>PMXH01000052.1 GCA_003165855.1 Acidobacteriaceae bacterium
CCCGCGATGTCGTTGATGCCGGCGAGGATGATGACGACCTTCGGCTCGAGCGCAATTACGTCCTGGTGAAAGCGGAGAACCATCTGCGGGGTGGTCTGCCCGCTGATGCCGCGATTGATGTAGGGCTTGCCGGGAAACGACTCGTCCAGATGCCATCCCTGGGTGATGGAGTCGCCCATAAACACCACGCGGTCTTCGCCGGGTGCGGGCGGCGCAAGCTTCAAATTTTCCTCCTTGAAGCGGCCCAACCAGGGCCAGTCGTTCTTCATCTGATCGTCGTGCGAGATGGCCGGCGCGGTGGTTTGCGGAGCCTGGGCGGCAACTGGCGCGGTGATGGCGGCGTGGCTGTCCCCCTGCTGCGCGGCAACAGGCGCTGAGTGCGTGATACTGGCGACCACTGTTAGAACAAGTGCAATGAAGAATCCGATGCGTGCTTTCATTTGATTCACCTTGGCTTCAAGATTGGCCGGGCTCTGACCTGCAAATTCCTCAATACAGAGGCGTGCTCGCCCAGCAAAACATCCGCGCAATCGATTGTAGGCAATGGACGAAGAACAGGGAATAGGTGTGGAGTGTCAACAGGTTGTTCCGATTCAAGCCTGCCCTTGAAGCCGGGGTGTTGAGGTTAAGGCTGGCATGTGGCCGATGGAAGTTGTAGTCATGCAGCCAGAGTTGAAGTTGGTTTTGTCTTTCGGCTGAGTTCTGGTAGGTGCGTGCGTAGGCCCATTCGCGCAGGGCGGTCTGGATGAAGCGTTCGGCTTTTCCGTTGGTGCGCGGGGTGTATGGCCTGGTGAAGCGGTGCTTGATGTTGCGCTGGCTGAGGGCCTGCCCAAACGGGGTGCTTCGATAGCAGGGCCCGTTGTCGGTGAGCACGCGCCGGATCGAGAACCCGAAGCGAGCGAAGTGCTGCCGGGTTATTTGGAAGAAGCGGGTGGCCGACTGGTGGGTCTGATCGGGCATGATGGCCGCCAGGCCGATACGCGAGTGGTCGTCGATGGCCACATGCAAATACTCCCAACCAGCGCCGCGCGACCTTTTCTGCGGCTGCCCGGTAACCCGGCTGCCGGGCTGGCGGATGCAGGCTAGACACTTGATATCGAAGTGGATCATGTCGCCAGGCCGCTCGTGTTCGTAGCGCACCACGGGCGGCGGCGGATCCAGCGAGCGCAGGCGGTTGAGGCCGGCCCGGCGCAGGATGCGACTGACCGTGGACCGGCTCAACCCCAGTTCACGGGCGATGCGCCAGCCGTTGTAGCGCAATCGGCGAAAAGCCAAAACCTTTTCTAATAAGGTGGATGGTGTTTGGCGGGGTGAGCAATGCGGCCTTGAGCTAAGATCTCCGAGCCCGGCCCGGCCGTGTTGGCGATAACGGCGCGTCCACTTGGCGGCGGTCTTGGCGCTGACCTCGAAGCGCGCTGCCGCGGCTTTGAAGGTGGCGCCCTCGTTGATCACCATCCGGGCCATTTGCTCTCGACTCCGAACCAAGGTTCGGGCATTCTGGTGGTAGTCCATTCGGTCTCCTTGGAAAAACTCGTTGCTCGTCACAACCAGCTTCTCTCGGAAAGATCGAATGGACAACCTATTGCAACATCACACCTAATCCCTGTCCTTCTCAGTGCCCGCGCTCTTCCAAATACTTCTCCGCCTCAAGCGCAGCCATGCATCCCGATCCCGCGGCCGTAATCGCCTGCCGGTAGCGCCGGTCCTGCACGTCCCCGCAAGCAAACACCCCGGGAATCACCTTGCCCCCGAACGTCGTCAGCACGTTGCCCGTCGTCTTGATGTATCCGTCCTCGTCCAGGTCCATCTGCCCTTCAAACATCTTGGCGTTGGGTTCATGCCCGATGCCCAGAAACAGGCCTTTCACCGGCAACTCATCCTCCATGCCCGTCTTCACATTCTTCAGTTTCAGGCCCTTCACATCCTTCTCTTCCACGCCCAGCACCTCTACCACCACGGTGTTGGGGCGCAGTTCGATGTTGGGATGCGCCATCGCCCGCTCCAGCATGATCTTCGATGCGCGGAACGCGTCGCGCCGGTGCAGCAGCGTCACCTTCTTGGCAAACCGCGTCAGAAACAGCGCTTCTTCCATCGCCGAGTCGCCGCCTCCCACCACCGCAATGTCGTGCCCGCGGAAAAATGCGCCGTCGCATGTCGCGCAGCTTGAAACTCCGTGCCCGATCAGCGCCTGCTCGCTCGGTAACCCCAGCCAGCGCGCGCTCGCGCCCGAAGCCACAATCAGCGTCCGCGTCAAAATCTCGCCCGTCGAAGTGTGCAGCTTGATCGGGTGCGCATTCAGGTCCACGCGGCTCAAATGCGCCAGCTTGAACTCCGCGCCAAACCGCGCCGCCTGCTTCTTCATGTTCTCAATCAGGTCCGGTCCCTGGATGCCCTCCGGCCAACCCGGAAAATTCTCCACCAGCGTCGTGATGGAAAGCTGCCCGCCCGGCTCGTGCCCTTCAAGAACCAGCGGCTTCAACCCCGCGCGCGCCGTGTAAATGGCCGCAGTCAGCCCGGCGCATCCCGAGCCCAGTATTACCGTGTCGCGAATCTCGCTCATAAGTTTTCCCGCCTTCATTTTAATCGTCCACCATCGTCGCCGGCCCACAGGGAATGAAAACCCATGGGAATCGCCACCGCTGACTTGCTGACTTGCTATCTCCGTTTGAGCGGAGGCTGACTCGCTGCATTTGTCTAATCCAATCCACCTGAACTATCCAATGCTCCACACAACTGGACTTCCGCCTCTCATCCGATGCTCGCCCAGGTGCCGTCTTCAATCCAGCTTCGATCCGAGCAGCGCCGGCCGTTCCTTCGCCAGCTTCAACACCAGTTCGCCCAGCAGCGTATTCGCCCACGCAAACCACGACCGCGTAAAACTGGATGCGTTGTCCTTGTCAAACGATTCATGCATGAACCCGGTCGCCGCTGTCGAATCCCGCAGCCAGCGCAGGCACATCCGTATCTCCGCTTCATCGGTCGAGGTCAGCGCCCGGTACATGATCCCCATCGGCCACACCATGTTCATCCCCTCGTGCGGCCCGCCCACGCCCTCGGCCACCTTGCCCTTGAAGAAATAAGGATTCGAGTCGCTCAGCGCAAACGCCCGCGTCCGACGGTAAAGCGGGTCCTCCGCCCTCGCGCAACCCAGGTAAGCCATGCTCACCAGTCCCGGCGCGTTGGCGTCGTCCATCATCAGCGCGTTTCCATAGCCGTCTACCTCGTACGCCCATATCTCGCCAAACTTCTCGTGATGCACCCTTCCGTGAATCTCCAGCGCCCGCTCCACTTCCATCGCAAGCCCCGATGCCTCCGTCGCCAGCTTGGCGTCATCCAGCACATGCGCCGCCATCTCCGCCAGCTTGCGCAGGCTCGTCACGGCAAACAGGTTCGCCGGAACAAACAGCGGATAAATGCACGCATCGTCCGACGGCCGGAACATCGAGAAAATCATTCCCACCGGCCGCGCCGGGTTGCCGAATCCGCTCAGCGCTACCGTATCGTAGGGAACCGCGGAGTCGCGCTCAAATGAGTACGGCCCCCTGTCCTTTTTGCGCTGCTGCTCGCGGAAGGTCCGCACAATTGTCCAGGCCGCATCCTTCCAAACCGGGTCAAACGGTTTCGTGTCTCCGGTCGCCTTCCAGTACCCGTGCGCCAGACGAAGTGGATAGCACAACGAATCCACCTCCCACTTGCGCTCGCCCACGCCTGCGTGATGCTCAGTCTTGTCGAGCACCGCCCAGATCAGCGGCGGTTGCTTCTCGTCGCGCATGAACGCATTCGCATAGGGATCGATCAGGATCATCCGCGCCTGCCGCCGGATCA
>PMXH01000424.1 GCA_003165855.1 Acidobacteriaceae bacterium
AAAGCGCTGGCTCGCCCACACGCTGCTGCCCATCAGGTTCAATCCCACGAACAGAACCGTGGTCAGCACCGTCCACACCAGTTCAAGTTTTATATTGCCGTGCGAATAATCCACCGGCGGCGAGGAAGGCTGCTCGCGATATCTCCACACAATGTAGCCCAGCGAGAGTTGTGCCGCCAGAAACACAATTCCCATCAGTACAAAAGTGAGGGCGAATTGCCGGTCGATAAACCCCGCCGCTTCGGCAGCCCCCACCGGCAGCCACCAGGTCTTGGCGGCAAAAAAGTATGTGCTGACTAACGTGATCACCCAGATCACGGCCATTAACGCGAGGCCCATTCCCCAGTCCTCCCGGACCACAAAGGATTTCCCCACGGCCGTTGCCAAGCCCCACAGCGTTAGCAACAGTCGGCGGGAGTGTACCACAGCCGCGTGAGAATATTGCAATCAAGTTTTACGAAAAGCTATCTCGCAGCATTCCCCCTGTGTTAAAGACATTGATTCTGGAAACCTCGCCCACTTCGAAACCAGATCCGCAAACACAAACTGCCCGCGCACCACGGTCTCTCCCACCGACACCGGTACCTCCGCATTCAGCATCGGCCCCGCATATACAAAGGAATGGAATTCTCCCCGTTCGCCGCAGGGATCCACCTCCTCCGGCAAAGCCGCAAGCAGCTCTTGATCGAACTCACGCCCAACGAAAGCCCCGTCCAGTTTATCCGTGTCGACGCAAGTCAACTTCGCCCGCGTGCCCGCCGCAATCATCTCCCGCGCCAAAGCGGCTGTCGGCAGCCCCCACACTGGAAAGATCGGCTCCAGCCCCGTGCCTTTCATCTGCTTCTCCCGGTAAGCGCGCACATCTTCCAGGAACAAATCTCCAAACGCCACTCCTTCAATCCCTTCCGCCACTGCCTTCGCACAAGCCTGCGCCATCAGCCGCTCATACTGTTCATTCGAGCATGGCCACGGCAACGGCACAGCCCAGAGCGGAAGCCCCGCAGCCGCCGCCTGCCGCTCCACCAGTTCGCGGCGTACCGCGTGCATCGCTACCCGATCCGCCTCTTCGTTAAACGTAGTCAGCAGCCCGGCGACTTCATATTCAGCCCGCTGCCTCAGCACCTGCAAACTCCACGCACTGTCCTTCCCGCTACTCCAGGACAAAAGAATCCGCTTCATGACCGAACGCCGCCCGCGTTTCCGCTCAGCACTTTGTCATCCCGAGCAAAGCGAGGGATCTTGGTTTCTGTCGCCAAGCCTCTATTTCTCGCTCCATTCCGGCACCCGTCCCGGAGTCCAAGGCGCCCCCGCAGCCTCCATATCTTTCTCCAGCTTAGCCAGATCAACTTCAACCAGCGCTCGAAGCTTGCCCAGTTCCTCGCTGAATTCAGCGCCCGCGATCGTGTAATCGTCGAGATGAGTTTGTGTCGGCTTCGTCATGGCGAAGCGTTCACCCTCCATGATCGCCTGCACCCGATCGTTAATCGACGACGGCACTGGTTCATTCCGCTTCTGCAGTTCCGCATCTCCGCGCAGCGCGCGCAGGACCTCACGATTCTTCTGCTCGATCGAATCCGCCGCCGGGCTGAGCTGCTTTTCCGCCGCCGGCGTCTCCCGCAGCGCCCCTCGAATCGCTTTCAGCCGCGCCTCCACATCGTCGGCGGTGTGCAGCGCGCCCGAGACGGCCCGGTAAAGCCGCGCCACCTTGCGCAGAAATTCCTCTTGTGCCCCACGGTCTGCCGCACTCAGCGAAGCCGCTCCGTCGGCCACCACTTTAAAATTCTGCGCCGCCGCCAACTCTGTCACTACTCCATCCGCCTTCTGGAACAGCCGCACCGAGTAGTTCCCGGAAATCACCAGCGGCCCCTTCGCTCCCGCCGGAGGAAAGTCCTCGCCTTCCTCGGTATGCTCGCGCAGCGAGACCGCTGGATACCTCAAATCCCACGCCGCTCGCTGGAAGCCCGAGTNNAGCCGTGAACCCCGCCCCATACGGCGGATTATCCGCCGTGAAGTAAGCCTCTCCCTGAAACCCTTTCTTCGGACCACCCAGCGGATGCCGCTCGATATATAGCAGCGAATCCTTCACCGGAAACAGCGCCGCCGCCTGCTCCAGGGATTCCGCCTTGATCTGCCGCAGCGTTGAGATATCGTCCAGCACATAAAACCCGCGCCCGAAAGTAGCAATCACCAGATCACCTTCGCGCGCCTGGATGACCATATCGCGCACCGCAATCGTCGGCAACCCGCCCTTGAGCTGCACCCAGTGCGCACCGCCATCGACCGTGAAGAACGCTCCGAATTCAGTCCCGGCAAATAACAAGTTCGCATTCACCGTGTCTTCCGCAAAAGCCAGCACCGGTCCATTTTCTGGCAAGCCCCCCGCAATGGAAGTCCAGGTTTTCCCCGCGTCCGCCGAGCGCAGCAGATACGGCTTGAAGTCCTCATTCTTGTGATTGTCGAACGCCGCATAAACCGTATTGACATCATGCTTCGAAGCCGCCAACCGGCTCACGTAAGTCGTCTCCGGAACCCCCGCAAACTTCTCGTACTTCATCCAACTCTGCCCGCCATCGCCCGTCACTTGAATCAGCCCATCATCGGTACCCACATAGATCAGCCCTTCTTTCTTCGGCGACTCCGCCAACGCCACAATATTTCCATAGAACGATGTCGACGCATTCTTCGCCACCGCATCCGGCTCCCACACTTTCCCCATCACCGGCAGCTTGTTACGGTCAATCTGCCGCGTAAGATCGCCGCTGACCGCCTTCCACGTATCGCCACGGTCATCGCTGCGAAACAATTTATTCGCCGCAAAATAAAGCCGCGTGTGCGCGTGTGGACTAATAATCAGCGGCGAAGCCCAATTCCACCGCAGCGGCGGCTCGCCCTTGCCTTCCTGCGGCTGCAGCACCAACTCCTGTCCTGTCGGCTTGTCATAGCGCACCAGCACGCCGTACTGCGACTCCGAATACACCGTGTTCGCGTCCACCGGATCAACCTGCGAACGAAATCCATCCCCGCCCGTAGTCACGAACCAGTCCGAATTCATAATGCCGTTGATGTTCCGTGTGCGCTCCGGCCCGCACCACGAAAAATTATCCTGCGTCCCTCCGCACACGTTATAGAAGGGAAGTGCGTTGTCCACCGCTACGTCATAGAACTGCACCGTCGGCAGATTCGCCTTGAATTGCCAGCTCTTGGCGTCGTCGTAAGTTTCATACATGCCGCCATCCGACCCCAGCAACCAATGCTTGGTATTGTCCGGATCAATCCAGATCGCGTGATTGTCTCCGTGATGATTCGTCTCCTCCACCTTGTGCAGAGTCTTTCCGCCGTCCAGCGATTCCCGCAAACTCACATTCATCACGAAAATGCGATCCACATTCTTCGGGTCGGCAATCACCTGCGAGTAATACATCGCCCCCACATCAAATTCATTCTTCCGATCCCACGTCGCCCCCCGGTCATCCGACCGAAAAATTCCCCCCTTACCATCCGCCGCCTCCACCGTCGCATACACCACATTCGGATCAACCGGAGAAACCGCCAGGCCGATTCGTCCCAAATCAACCGTCGGCAGTCCAGACTTCAGCTTGTTCCATGTAGCCCCCGCGTCCGTAGATTTATAAATCGCACTCTCCGGACCGCCATCGATCAAAGTAAATACATGCCGCCGCCGCTGATAAGCCGCCGCATAAACAATGTCCGGATTCGACGGATCAATCGCCACATCCACCACGCCCGTGTTCTCGCTGATGGTCAGCACCGCCTTCCAGTTCTTCCCGCCGTCCGCCGACTTATATAAGCCGCGATCGCCGCCCAGCCCCCACAGCGGCCCTTCCGCCGCCACGTACACCACCTTCGAATCCCGCGGATCCACCACCACTCGCCCAATGTGATCCGACTTCTTCAGCCCCAAATTCTGCCAATTCTTCCCCCCATCATCCGATCGATAAATCCCATCCCCGTAACCCACACTGCGCTGCGAGTTGCTCTCGCCCGCCCCCACCCACACCACCGCCGGATCATTCGGATCAAGCGTCACCCATCCGATCGAATACGATCCTTCCTTGTCGAACACCGGAGTCCACGACGTCCCATCATTCACCGTCTTCCACACCCCGCCCGAGGCCACGCCCACGTAATACTCAAACCTATTCTTGGGATTCACCGCAATCGCCACCACCCGCCCCGAAGCCACCGCCGGCCCCAGCGAACGAAACTTCAGCCCAGAAAAAGTGTCAACCGTCATCCCGCCTTTCTTGTCACCATCTTTTTTCTCGTCTTCCTTGCTGACCGCAGCAGCCCCTTCCTTCTTCTCGCCCTTCTTCAGATTTTTCTTCGCCGAAGTCGCAGGCATCGCAGTCTTATCCGCATCTTTGTCCTGGGCCGAGGCAGCGGCGCCAATCAGCAAGAAAGCAAGAATGAAAGCTATCCAGCTCGCAATGAAAGAACGCTTTTGGGAAGCGTGCTTTTGGGTGGCGCAGCGCTTCAGCGCTGCGATCAATGCCTTCTCAATCAGCCGGGCTTTAGCCCCTGAGGTACTCGAAACGAAACTCTCGCCAATCTCTGGATTCAAATTCACAAAGTGCTCCAATACTAAAGATTTCCAAAACCGATATGTATACAGGATTCCAGCCGGACTTAGAAGCACGATCTCCATATCCCTGTCATCTTGAGCGAAGGTTGGACTTCGCCAACGCGAAGCCCGACCGCAGTCGAAAGATCCCTTTCGCCAGTACGCCGCCGCTACCTTCGCAAGGAATTTCGGCCACGGCGGCTAAATAGCTGTCCCACCCACGATTCGGGGCTTTCCCTTTCCCCCGTTACACGCAAAAAAGCCGCAGGCATTTCGCCCGCGGCCCCTGTGCCTTTCCTGCAAACTACCAGATCAGCGTGACCACGCCAGCCATCGCGATCGTATTCGCGTTGTGAATCACGAACGTATCCGTGCTCGCAACCTGGATATCCACGAGGTGGCTGTAATCCAGATACACGATGTGAGTGCCGGCCGTGCCACTAAACCCAGACGTGATGGCCGCCGATGCCGGCGATTCGATTCCCGTCCACTCCAGGAAGCTCGAAGGCACGTGCAGCATGGTTACCTCTCCAACCCCGCGATATCCGAGATCGTTCTGCACGCCCATCACCAGCACGGGGAGGCTTTCCGCAGGGTTTACCGCTGCGCTGGAGGCCCCCGCATTCAGGGTGTACGACACTTTTGAGGCATTAGGGGTCGTAATGGTTTGGGTGGCATGTAGAACGACATTCAGCGCCACCACAGCGACGATACCAGCCAACATCAACGTCAATACCCGAGAAAATCTTGAGTGATTCACCTTGTAGTCTCCTTGATTGTGTTTGGTTTGCCCTGATCCGCACTCAGGGGAAGAGACGACGTCGTGCTTACGCCCGCCCGAACTTTCGTCGGTTATGGTTTGGTGGCTACGGTCGATCCCATCTTTCGACCGCCGTTTCGCCCCCGCTGTTTTCTGAGAACCTTCCGGCCGCTATCCCTCAACCCTTTAACGCCACCACCAGGTTTCGCCGGTAGTAAACGCCCAGCGCCAATGCGCCTCCAAGGGTCAGAATTCCGGAAATCCCCCGCATCCAGCGCTCACGCCGTACCAGCACATCAGGCCGCAGAATTGCCCCTTGCGCATCGCTAATCGGTGGCATCACAAACGCGTTATCTTCAATCTTCAGCCGCGGCGCCGCCATTTCAACCAGCAATCCGGTTGTAAATATCGCCCAAAGACACCACGCGAGCCTTCTCTGTCGGGCTGTACCGAACGATCGTTGCATTTCCGCATCCTCTTGCTTCTTCACGATGTCTTCCTTCCGTTCACATAGTGAGGGTCCAAGCGAAAACGTTTCAAAAGGAAATGAATTACCGTAGATGGAATCTACCTTTCCCAGGAAGGACTGGTTGTCGCTCTCCGTCATCCGCATCCGTTAAAATCCCTCCATGCCACCCAAGACCCACGGCCACGACACTCGCTTCATGAAGCTGCAAAAGAACAACTGCTTCGTCTGCGGCATGAACAATCCCGACGGCATGCGCCTCAAGTTCGTCCTCGACGAGGAACGCCAAACCTTCATCTGCCGCTTCCGACTCAGCAAGCGCTACACCGGCCCTCCCGGCCACTGCCACGGCGGCATCATCGCCAGCATCCTCGACGACGCCATGGGCAAAGTCAATAAGCTGCACCATGTCGTTGCCTTAACTCGCGAAATGACGGTCGAATACCTGAAGCCGGTTCCGTTACATAAAGAACTACGCGTCGAAGGCCGCGAAATCGAAGTGCGCGGCACCAAGCACATCAACGCCGCCCAGATCCTAAACGAAGACAACGAAGTTCTGGCTCGCAGCCGCGGCATCTTCATCGCCATCGATCCCGAAAAAATGTTCGCCAAATACGTGGAAAGATGAACGCAACAGCCACGCAGTGGCGGCATATGTTAGCCCCGGACGTAAGAGTCTGTTACGAAACACTG
>PMXH01000290.1 GCA_003165855.1 Acidobacteriaceae bacterium
CGAATAAAATAGTCGCGGACAAAGTTCCCGCCAACAATGTCGGGCCGCTGCCGGGCTGCGATTTTAGATTAGGCGCTAGCGTTGCCGAGCCGGAGCCGGGACCGACTGTGAGGATGGTTACAGTCGCATTCGGGCTGTTGGGGGTGACAGTGCTTGGACTGATCGAGCAGGTGAGCCCCGCAACGCCTGACTGGGGCGTGCAGGTAAGACTCACGGTTCCGGTAAAGGCAGGGACTGCATCCAGAACAATGGCCGCGGTGCCCTGGTCTCCGGGGAGGGCGAGGGTTACGCGGTTGGGGTTCACCGAAAAAGAATAATCGAGGGGCCAGGCATTCACCAGGATATTGGCATTGAGAGAACCGAGGCCGGTCGTTTGATCGTAACCTGGGTTCGCAACGTAGCCCAGAAGACCGGCGCTTGAGCCGCTGCTAGGGCAGTCGGGCGTCCCCTGGGTGCAGGGGACTATGTTGCTGCCTGTGGTGATGTCGTTAAAGGCAGTCGGCATACTCACTGCCAGGTTGTAGAGCGTAGGGTTTACGTTGCCCTGGGTGGAATTGGTGCGTTGGTTGATGATGGCAACAATTCCGGCGAAAGCAGGTGAGCCGAAGGAAGTACCTCCGCTGTGCCCGCCCTTGGCGTCGCTGAATCCGACGATGCAAGAGTCAGCCGAACAGACGAGGTAAGGATCGTGGTCAGGGGAAGCGGTCAGCGCGATATCGGGGACGTCACGCGCGTTGTCGTCGGGCACATTCGTGGCAATCTGCCAGGCCGGTTTTGGAAAGAAAGTACTCGCGCCCCCGCCGCTGGCGCTGAGTTCAGAATTCGCCACCGCATCGTTCCAGGTTATTTCCGGAATGTAAGAAATAGCGGAGCCCCCGTCTAAGGCGTTGGCGGCATTCCAATAGGTAGAAGTGGTGATGCTGGGCGGATCGGCGGAGAACTCGGTTCCGCCCACGCCGGTGACCTCAGGAATCGCCGCAGGCACGTCGACAGCCAGGCCGTTCACGGCTGAAGCTGCGCTGGCGGGGTCGCAATCGGCGGCTCCGGAATCTCCGGAAGCGGCGATGACGGTCTGACCCTGTAAATTGCCCGTTTGTACCCAACCCTGAATCGTGTCGGCTTCCGTACTTCCCATATTCAGCTCACATTCGCCGTAGGTGATGCTAATTACCGGAGCGAGATTATTCTCGATCGTATAGTTCAGGGCGTCAATCGCGGTGTAGGTCGAATTGATGCCGACGAAAACGAAGATAAGATTTGCATTGGGGGCGACAGCTTCCGACCACTCGAGATCGAGGTCCGCCTCGCCCAGGGCATTGGCGTTTATACCTGGATTGCCACTGAGAGGGACCTGTATCTGCTGAAAATTGGTGGAGGTTCGAGCCGGCAGGGCCGCCGCGGTCCGGAAATCATCGATATCGGCGGTGTAGATTGCCGTCTGTCCCATGATTGCGATCGATTGTCCGGTGCCGTTAAATCCGGCGCTATAAAGCGAGTTCAGACCGTAGATGGTGGCAAAATCGGCAGGCGCAAGATAGTGGGCGCCGGTGGTGCCGTCGGTGAAGTGGGCCGAAAGGCCGCCGAACGCTTGGTTCGACGAATTTCCGCCTTTCGGCTGGGCTCGTAAGTCGCTGAGATGGCGGATGGACCGCACCGTGGAGGCAAATGCCGCGGGCACGGAAAGTTCCGTGGCATTCGCGAAGTGCATCTCTCCATTCAAGAGATAGTGATGCATCTCAGTGCGGAACGCGGCTTCAATCTGAGAGGCGGTTCCAGTGAAGAAAATCTCCGTGTGGCCGCGGGAAATGCGGTTAACCTCGAAGCCTTCGCTCTGCAGCCAGGAAGTCACCTTTGCGAGGTCAGATTCGCTCATGCCAAAGCGGTCGGCGTATTGCTCGGGAGTCAGCCATTTATGGAAACTCAGGGAGGAACGATCCTGCTGCTCCTGGAGGAGAGCCTGCAGCGCGGTTTGCTGGTCCGGGGACGGCTTAAAGACCAGGGAGACACCTTCGAGCTTCATATTTCCGTCTACCCGGCCGGCGTCGAATTGAGGCTGGGCAAGGCGATGGGTGGAACCTGGAACAACGGCATATTGGTTGGGCTCGACGGCTTGCAGTATGCGGTTCTGCGGGCCGCTTTGCGCAAAAGAGGCGAGCGAAGTCCCAACTAACAGCACGAATACAGATACACTTTTGCCGGAACAGAACATCAACGAGCCTCCAGTTTACGTTAGACGTCCACAGGTTTACCCCAAGGGATTTCCTGATCAGATTCATGATATTGCAGCTGGGATGCCACCACTCCCAATGTGCTCTTACCTGAGTTTACGTTACAATCGGCTGTTCCTGCTGGCAACCAGCCGGCTGAGAGTTTTCTCCTGCAAGCTGACGAACCGATTTCCGTGGCGGTGGTGGGGGTGGGCGTGTTCGGACGCAACCACGCCCGAGTATACCAAGAACTGGAGCAGCAGGGTGAACCGGTTCGGCTGGTGGGGGTGGTCGATCCTAATCTCGACCGCGCGGACGCGGTGGGGCGCGAGTTTGGCTGCCGGGCTTTCGGCTCAGTCGAGCAGATGCTGACCACGCACAGCGAAATCCGTGCAGCATCGGTGGCGGCGCCTACGGTGCATCATCTGGAAGTGGCGCGTGCGCTGATGGAGGCCGGTGTAGACGTGTTGATCGAGAAGCCGCTGGCTGCGTCACTTGCTGAGGCGGATGAGTTGGTGCAGTTGGCAGGCACGCACAAACGTATTGCCCAGGCTGGTCATCTCGAGCGCTTTAATCCGGCGGTGCGGGCCACCATCCCGCTGCTCACCCACCCCATGTTTTTCGAAGTGCATCGGCTGAGCGTTTTCACGCCGCGCTCGCTCGACGTGGATGTGGTTCTCGATTTGATGATTCACGACCTGGACATCGTGCTCACATTTGCCGATTCTCCGGTGAAAGAGGTTCGTGCGGTGGGGTTGCCGATTCTTTCCGGCAAGGTTGATATTGCCAATGTGCGGCTGGAATTCGAATCCGGATGTGTGGCGAACCTGACGGCCAGCCGCGTCTCTACCGAACGGGTGCGCAAGTTGCGCTTCTTCCAGCCACGGCAGTATGTCTCCGTCGATTACGGACGGCAAGAGGTGCTCGTCTTTACCGTGGGGGAAGATGGAACGGCTCCGAGCTCACCAACCGTGAACCCGCAGATTAAAGTGGGCAAGCCACCGGTGACTTCCGAAGAGCCTCTGCACGCGGAATTGAAATCGTTTCTGCATGCGGTGCGGCAGGGCTCCACGCCGGTGGTGCCGCTTGAGGATGGACGACGGGCGCTTGCGCTTGCGCTCGACATTGTGGGGGCGATTCGGGAGCACGGGAAGAAGGTTGGGCTCGCCGGCCTGGCCAAGGTGAAGGGCTAGGCGGCACCTATCGTCAGTAACCTTGTTCACAACTCACCCTGTCGCCTACGATGGACACCTGCCTCAATCACGGTAGGAGATGAGATCGGATTCCTCCAATCAGAGTATCCCCAGGAAGATTTGGATCGTCCTGTACGGACTGCTGGCGGCTGCTGCAGTGGCCGTCCTGGTGCCAGTTGCTGCTCTCCTTCTCGCGCTCGCGTTCGTCTGGATTAATCAAGCAGCGCACTTATTTGAGCTCGGTGAAACGCAAGCCTGGCTGGGAATCATCTTTGCGCTCTACGCTGCCTATGCGGATGTCGTAATCGGCCCGCTCGTCTGGTGGAGGGTATCTGCAAAACGCCTTGGTGCGTCACGGAGGGTGAATAGCGTCGGCACGACCGCGGTGATTACATTCTTTTCTGTCGTTTGCCTCTGGGTGGTTCATGGCGAACAAGCCATCACCAATCCGGCTCGCTTGGAAGACGTATCCGATGATGGCAAGTTCGTCCTCGCTCGGTCGACTCCCTCGGGATCGTCGACCTTATACAAAATCGACACCAGCACCGGCGTCGCAAGACGACTAATAGCGACACCCTTGGGGTACGAGGCTGATGCATCATTCTCTCCGGACAGTGGCCGAATCGTGTTCGCCTATAGCAAGAACGGGCAGGACTACAGCATCATGCTGACCGACCTTACAGGGCAGAATCCCCACGCGGTTTTAGTGGAAGGTGGAAACGACTCATGGCCTCGGTTTTCTCGCGACGGACGAGCCATTTATTTTGTCCGGACAGCTGGCGAATCCAAACAGAGGGGATTCGATCTATTCTCGACCTCTCCCGATGGAAGGGATGTCACCCAACTCACTCATGAGCATTTCAGCTTTAACGGTGAACCATACCTTCAAGCGGCTCCTGTGCTGTCCTCTGACGGCAAGCAGCTGTTATTCACCACGAACGAGTCGCTAGAGCTTTGTTCTCTCGACAGCCCTAACCCGCAGCCCAGCAACTTGCTTTTTAACCTCCCCAACGCGCCGCCTTCCCGGCAGTACGTATCGGCCTACTTCTCGCCGGATGACAGGGGTGTCGTGTTCATGGCGGCAAGCGAGGGAAAGGATGGGTACGACTATGACGCCTATCGCGTCGACTTGGCGTCGCGTAAGGTACAGAAGCTGACTGAAAACAACAGCTATGCAAGCGATTTTCGTCTCTCAGTCGCCGGCAACAAAGCCGTATTCCTGAAGTGGAAATTCAGTCGGCTCCAGAGGCTTCCGCGGAGTTTCCAAATGCAGTTGATGGACATGCCAAGCGGAGCCGTCACACCTGTCAACTTTGCCGGACTGCCCCAATGAGGGCGAATCGCCTCTTACGACCTGCGCGGGAGCTGTAGCATAATATTTGGATGGCATTCCCGATCCGAGTCTGCGCCGTTTGCTCTGAGGAGTTCGAGCTGAAGCCGGATAAGCCCGGCTTTGCCAACCGCTGCCCGGCGTGCAGCGAAACCGAACAAGCCGACCCCGTCACGAAGAAGAGCATGGACGCCGATGAACGCAAGAGTCTGACGGAAGCGAACGAGGCTCGGAGACGGGCGATGCGCGACTTGCTTTACCGCAAGGATAGCTAACGGTTTTCGCGGTGGTTCCCGCTACAGGTAGAAGCAGGTTCCAACGTCAGATTTGGCGGCGTTTTACAAATGTTTACACACGTAAGTCCCACCCCGTTTGTGAGTGAGCATAATCGCCTGAAAGATGCGAAAATGAAGTTAGCTTGGCCCGCGCTGCGCGCTGGGGTTGTCCAAAGGGACGAATGCAACGTAGCGGGGGGAATCCGTGTCTAACGGATAGGCCCTAGCCCGGACAAGCCCGGCTCGGACAAACTTAGTTCATGCCCATCACGCAAATTCCATTCCAGGATCCGGTGGCCCCGCCCGAGAAGCCACAGCCGGAGCAGCTTGGGCTGTACGATGCCCAGGGATGGGAGACGGCGTATCGCGATCTGGATGATGACGCGGCGCGGGTGCCGCACCTGCTCATCCAGTTGCAGGACGATCTGGCGCGCTCGCGGCGGCGCGAAGCGGCATGGATCTCGATCATCGTTCACCTGATTCTGGTCATTGGCATCTTCAATATTGAGAGGTTTGAAAAATACTTTCCTTGGCACTCGGCGCGCCCGGTGAAAAGTCTGACGCTGGGCAAGGATCTAACGTTTCTGGAGCTTCCGACAGACTTGCAGAAGGTGCCGCACAAGCCGAATACGAACATTGCTTCCGACAAAGACCGCATCGCGATGACGCGGCATCCGGAACTGGACGTGAAGGAGTTGCGAAAGATTTTGGCGACACCGCCGCCGGGAGCGCCGGGGTCGAGTGCGCCCCAGACGGCGCCGCCGCCGTCTGCTGGATTTGCGCAGAACCAAGCACCGCCTCAGCCGTCACAGGCACCTCCGCAGGTCGCACAATTGCAAACGCCGGCCACACCGAATATCGCGAAAGAGTTCCAAAAATACGGCGGCAACATGTCCGCGGGGGCGGCGGTTCAGGACGCGGCTCGGGCAGTGGCGGCCGGACGCGGTAACGGCCAGCAGGGCGAGGGCGGCAATTTCGGACTAGGGACCGGAGCGCATGGCCGGCAATTGGGCAATCTTGAAGTTCTCAGTGACACGATGGGTGTGGACTTCGGTCCCTACCTGCAGCGTGTGCTCCATGACGTGCGCGAAAATTGGTACAACGCGATTCCGGAATCCGCGCAGATGAAACACGGAAACTTAATCATCGAATTCGCGATTACCAAAGATGGAAAAGTCGCGGGCATGAAATTGGTGGCTCCTTCCGGGGACACTCCCCTGGATCGCGCAGCCTGGGCTGGCATCACGGCATCGGACCCGTTTCCCGCGTTGCCCAGCGAATTTGGCGGAGAGTATCTCGCTCTCCGCTTCCGCTTCTACTACAACCCCACCAAAGACGAACTGCCGTAGTTCTTCCCGAATCGCGCGGAGTGCGAGACTAGCGGCATGCGGGCAGTTTCTCTTACCACACGCGACAACGGTTTTGATTCACCATCGGCGAGCCTGCCTTGCAGTGAAACGCTTCCTGAAATTCCGGCATGTTTGAGACCACACCATTGGTGCGGTATTTCTCGGGAGAGTGCGGGTCCACCGTGGCGCGCAGGCGCTTGGTCTCGTCGCGGGTTTCGCCGCACCAGCTTTGCCCATAGCCCACGAAGAATCTCTGGTCGGGGGTGAGACCGTCGAGCGGTTGCAGATTCTGTCCCTTGGTATCTTCTTTCCACGCCATGTAGGCCAGGATCAGGCCACCAAGGTCGGCGACATCCTCGCCCAACGTGAGCTTGCCGTTGATCTTGATGTCGTCGATGATCGTGTAAGTGGAATATTGGTCCGAGATACAACTGGCGCGTTTCACGAACTCTTTGCCATCGTCGGCGGTCCACCAGTCGCGCAGGTTGCCATGGGCATCGAACTGGCGGCCTTCGTCGTC
>PMXH01000112.1 GCA_003165855.1 Acidobacteriaceae bacterium
CATGCGCACGTGCCCGCGCGCGGCCTGCCAGAGATGTTCGAAGACCTGCAGCGTGGGTTCGACGAGGTATTCCGGGGGATGCACGCCACGGCGTTTGTGGCTAAGGAACGGGCCTTCCAGATGGATGCCGAGAGGGCGAGCCTGCACCGCGTCGCCGTTGCCGGCAGAAGCCTGGGCCGCTTCGATGGAGTCGGCNNNCGATGAGCGCAGAGGACGATCATGTTTGGTCGATACATGCGGCGTTCGGTGCCGATGCGTCACCAGTGTAGCGCGAAAGATGTGTCGACCAGCGGGAGAGAAGTAGCCAGCCTCGCGATGTTATAATGTTAATGCCTATCGAGAAGTAACGTGCGCGGGTGGATGGGCTTCCCTTGTTGCCGCCCGCAGCGCCGTCGGGGAGTGGCTCAGCCNNNCCCAAGATTTTGTGCAGGCTCCTCCGCAACACGTTTGAGCGGGCCATCGGCGTTCCAGCTGCCGTTCTGAAGACGAACCCCGCGCGACGACCGTTGAGATGATCGTGCAGCAATTCAGCCAGCGAGTTCGTGATGTCCACCTCGCGGACCCCAGCCGCTGTCTTTGGCGAGTACGCCTTCCCGTTCCACATGCTGTGGCGGACATGGATCACGGAACCCTCAATGTCCTCCACCTGGAGCGCGAAGGCTTCTTCAATCCGAAGACCAGTCCCCGCAAGCAAGGCATAGAGGACTTGATACTGTCCCTCGGCCTTCGAGATGATCGTGCTGACCTCCTCGGCCGCGAACGTCGGAGTCCTCTGGTCCTTAACCTCGGGCAGGTCCATGAAGTCATGGTTCCACTTCACCGGATAGATCGCCTCACCCTTGTCATTGACAGCTGATGCCACAACCATCTTCACGACCTGGACATAGTTGCTGATCGTTTTTGCGCAGAAGCGCGGCTTGTCCTTCTTCACTTCGGAGGCCATCTTCGCGATGAGTTCCTTCACTGCGAGGTTGTTCACCGATGCAAGAGGGATTCCCCCGATCTGCGCGTTGAGGTAAGAGAGATAGGTCACCCACGCATCTGCGGTACGCGGCTTGATTGGTCTCCGCTTCCGCGTCTGCACTTCCTTGAACCATCTCTCGGCTTGTTCTTTGAATGTGGTTCCGAGGTTCATGGCTTCCGCTTTGCGGAAAACCTCCTCGGAGTTTGCTCCGAACTCGGCGATGATCTGTTGCGCTCTTCGCTTCCGCTCGGACTTGTTGAGTGATCCGGGACCGTTCACCGGGCAAATCTTCACGCGTTTGTACTCGCGCTCATGTCGCCCTTCAACGTCCAACCAAAACCGGACAGTCCAAACCTTCGCATGCTGCTCGATACGGCCGTTCTGACCAGACCTGCGAGACATATATCTCCTCCGTCTCTGGTCTGGTATCGCGCTATGAACCTTATTACTGCTGGCAGGGAATTGTCCACTGACTGGAGCCAAAGCCCAGGGTAGGCATGCCTCCCCGGACACCACCAATCCCGCGAGGGCGGAGATCGCCGCGCCGCTGGGGTCAGGTGTCGAGCCGGAGATGTGGAGGCGCTGTTCCAAGAGGTTGTCCTTCGAGGGTGCGGTCGGGTCATGCAGAGACCCGCGTAGCCTGTAACGAAATACCGCTGTTGGAGGGAGTTGCGGATTATCGAGGGGAGAGTTGGAGCGGAGAGACACTTGGGTCGCGTAACGGAGGCCTAGAAACCCTCAAGTTACGTGGCCTGCCAAAAGCCGCTCTGGGCAAGGAATCTGGCGCTTCAGTCCTCCACGAGCGTATACGTGCGCTCGATGACGACCATGCCCTCCGCCTCCAGCTGCTCGGCGGCGATGTCGATGTCCATCTGATCCAGCCCGGTCAGCTTGCGTACTTGGGCGTCGGTCAGCGGTCCCTCCGTTCCGCTTTGGCGCAGGACGCGGAAGAGCTTCAGTGCCAGGTTCTTCTCCATCGTTACATGTTCTCCTTGATTGATTTCGCTGCTTTCGGCTGCCGTCCCAGGGCCCCAGCGCCCCTCGGCCGCCTCACGTTGAACTCCACCGCTACCTTGGAGATGAGCCAGCGCGAGCAGCCCATCAGGTCGGCGATCTGCCGGTAGCTCATGGCCGGGTTCGCGACGATGAGGTCCCTGATCGCCGCGTGCGCCTTCCCGGTGCTGGATTTCCTCACGACCCGGACTCCCACTACCTCAGCAGTCATCCTCTTGAACTCGCGATACCTGCTCATAGCTTGCGCTCCTTAATTAAGAGAGTTGCGAATTACGTTTGCAAAGCTCATGGCGATCCTGAGGTCGAGAAAATCGCATGAACACTGCAAATTTGCGAGATTGCCCGCCAGTTGACAGAAGGAATCGGCTTTCAGATTCCATCCTTAGATGGCGAGGATCGGATCGCCCAGAACGCCGCGGGGGCCGGGGATGTCGTCCCGAGCGATAAGCCGGGAGAATGGTCGAACTCAGTATTGATAGTTGTCGGGGTCTTCGCGAGAAGATTCAAGCCGTGGGGCGGGCTTACTGACCTTTGCCTGCCCCGGAACGGTTCCCGACCCGCCCTCGACAAGCGGCACTGACAAGGTCAGGGAAAACAAGGTCAGGATGAGCAGCAGGCTCGTAACAAGAATCAAGGACATCAAGGGCATCCCAGGCAGGCACAAGCGCGTGCTTGAGGCCTGGGCCGCTTTCGCGAACAACGACGGAACCAACATCTACCCGTCCAAGGAGAAGGTGGCCGAGAAGGCGACCATCAGCCGTTGGACGGTCTACAAGAACACCCAGGACCTGATTCGGGCAGGAATCCTAGTCCAGGCGGAGGCCCACACATGCAAAATAAGGAGCTGCAACAAGCGCGGCACGCACTTCTCCGGGCAATGGGGGAAGTACACCGTCGCATACAACATCAACCCCTTAGCGTTGCAAAACAGCCAAACCTACCTTTTGCTGAAACAGCCAAAGGAGTGCGTAGCAAAACAGCCAAAGGAGTATGTAGCAAAAGGTGACGCTACTCTGTCAATAGAACAGACTCCCGCTCCGCTCGCTTCGCTCACTCCGCTGTCAGAGGACCAGACTCGTTCCGCCCTTACGGGCGGTACTTACTCACCGACTTACTCACTGACGGGCGTGTCGGGCAACGGCGAAAAAAACAACCCCGCTTCTGGTCCGTTGCCAAACCAAGAAACAAACCCCTATGCGGTGGGGCTGCTAAGAACCCTGAAGCCCAACCTGTCCGACCAAAGGAGGGCTGAGCTGATCCCCATCTGCGAGGAGATCATCGCGCTAGTGCCGGACCACATGGACGCCTTTGACCTGCTAACCTGGAACCATGCCCACGAGCAGGGCGAGTTCTCCATACGCAGCCCCCAGCAGTACCTAGCCGCGCTGAAGTCCCCGGACTGCAACCTAGTCAACAACTACGACACGCACCCCTTCGAGGATTGCCCCGTCTGCAAGAAGGCCGGTATCCGGCACACCCAGATCGCCAAGGCAGTTTGGGAGGCGGAACAGCAAGAGGCCGACAGGCGGGAACGCTGGGCGTCGTACAGGTGGGGCGTGCCCACGGAAGAGGAGCGGGAACGGTTCCGTGCCCTTAAGGCCCGCGACTTCAAATTGGGCGCTACGGCGAGGGAGCGCGGGTGGGGTGAGGACTGGGCGGTGATGGGAGGGGCAGTCAGGGTCGTCATCCAGCGGGGCGTCCCGGTCACGCTGGAAGAGTTCATCCTCATCATGGACGACGCGGTAGAGGCCGCCGAGGAACGCAAGCTGCTGGCAAGCATGGTCAGGGACTTTCGATGATCATCGCCGCGTAGAGCAGCTCCCCCGGCGCGGGTCAACATTGAATGGCCGGGGAGCGCGGGCGAGAACGCCACTCTCTACAGCCCGCTGTCCGCCTCTGCGTTCTCGCCGTTGACCTCCGCGTCCGCCTTCGCTACGAGCTCCGCGAGTTCCTGCAACTGCTCTCTCGTCGCCTTCGCTGGCTTCTTCAGCCCTGACAGGATGGCGAGGTAGAAGGCTTCTGGCGTGATGGAGGAGTACGCGTCAGAGCCCGATTCAGCCTGAAGCTCGTGCTCGTAATGCCTCGCGACCGCCTGCGGCAGGAATTCAAGCAACTGCGAGCGGCTGTAGTGTTCCTCGCCTTTGCCAAAGAAGATTTCAGCCGCGCTGCCGTCGTGAAATACATAGAAGTAAACGTCGTCATCCACGCACGACACATCGGCGATGTGCTCCCGCAGGTTGTAGTCCGAGTCCTCGCCGTTGTTGCAGTCGCTCAAGTACTGCTCCGCCTGTGTCCTCTTCATTGTGTGATTACTCTCCTTTTGCTTTTTGATTGCTTTTTCATTGGTGCCTCCTCACTATTTATGACTGCACTCGCCGCTACAACATCTCTCCCTTGTGATTGCGCTGACCCCTAAGACCGCGCGGACGGGGGAGTCCGCCGCGAGCCTAGCCGATCAGCGCCTTGACGAACTCCGCCGCGACCTGTGGGACGACCGCGTTGCCGTAGCCTTTGAGCAGCAGCTCCACCCTGGGGGGAAGCCCATCAGCCAGCGGCAGTGTTCCGGGTTCAGCTGGCCGCGCCCTCCCGTCGAGGCAGGGGAGCCGGTCGCACCTGTCCCAGAAGCCAGCCTCGCTTGGTTCCCCAGACGCCAGTTCTCCTGCCCTTTGCTGCGGCTCGTTCCGACCTTCTTCTTGAAATTGTCGAACGTCGTCACGGTGCCCCAGGACGTCAGTTTCGCGGCCACGGGCAGCGGCATCCCCAGCGCCCGCGTCCCGGACTCCACGAGCTCCCTTGACTTTGCCTCGTGCTCCTGCGGCGTCCTGCCCGTGTTGTACACCGTTGGAGTGGGCCAATGCGTCAGCCTCGCCTGGTCGCTCGGCCATCCCGTGTCGCCTTCCTCCGCCCTTTGCGAGGGGTGATGGTTGTCGCCCGTAGCGCACGGCGTCCCCCAGGACGCCTCCCCAGTAGAGCCGTTGCCTGACGTGCGGAGAGCCGACGCTGTGTGCCCCCATAACCACCGACCCAACGGCGTAGCCTTCCTTCTCCAGGTCTGACGAAACAAGGTCGAGCCATCCGTGGGCAACCGCCGACGCAACCTGCTCACCAACGACAAGCTGAGGTCTGAGCTCCGCGATGAGGCTGCCGAACTCCGGCCACTTGTCCCTCTCGTCCTCCGTGCCGCGCCTCTTTCCCGCAAGGGAGTACGGCTGGCACGGGCAGCTCCCCGTCCAGCATTCGAGGTCCTGCGCCCCCGCGAGCTGGAGGGCGAGCGGCCATCCGCCGATCCCCGCGAAGAAATGGCACTGCGTATATCCCCTGAGATCATCTGGCTCCACGTCGTCGATGCTTCGCTCATCTATGTCCCCCTCCGGGATCATCCCCTTCTTCATCAGTTCCCGCAGCCATCCGCACGTTGCGGGGTCAAACTCGTTGTAGTACACGCGGGGCCTCATATGCCTTGCCCCGCTGCCGCCTTCGCCTGTCCTGACTTCGTCGTTCTGCACGCCTTCGTCGTCGTGCAAACCTTCGCCGTCCTGCGCATCTTCCTCTGCCCCGCCTTCGAGGGAGTTGCCGTGGGCACGAACTTGCGGCCGCCCTCGTAGCGGTACTCGACGCCCTTCTCGTCCTCGAAGACGATCAGGTGGCCGACCGCGATCCTGCGGATGGTCACCTTGACGAGGTCCGCCGCGTCGCAGGTCAAGGCCTTCTTCTCGCCGTCGAACAGCACATTAACCTTAGGCACGCCCCCGTCTGCCTCGTGCACATGAGTGACGACGCCCGTCACTCCCTCCCCCGCGACCTTGACCTTCGCGCCTTTCGCAAGCGGCTTTTCCTGCTCTATCCCCGCGGTCGAGAGCAGGCGATAGATCGTCGAACGCGAGCCGAGATGCGCCTTGCTCCTGACCCAGGCGTCGAAGGTGAGCTCCGCCGGGGCGTCGAGCAGGTCAGTCCGCCTGCCCTGGCAGGAGAGCGCGTCATGCACGCGCCAAATAGCAGGCCGCATCGCCCTCCGCGCCTTGGTGATGTCCGACTGATGGAATGCATGGTTGAACGCGATGCACTGGTTGGCCGCATCCACGAATTCGTCTAGCTCCTTGAACGACATCGCGTCTATTTGACTTTGTCCCACCTGAGACAAGGTCTCCAATGCGAGCACTTCATTCTTCTGCGTCATGCTGTCCCCCCGTTGGATTTCCCACCACAGGAACCTGGGAGGGCTTTTCCTGCTGCCGCCTAAGCGGGCCTGATTCCCTGAATTAGGATTGCCTCACTCAACTGCGCGGCAGAGCGTGTGACCCTGCAAACACAGGTGACCTGCACTCTTGTGTAGTACCGTTTCCGGCAGGATCCACCGGGACAGAACCCGCGGCAATATGACGGCTTGATTGTTGCGTCACACTCTCGGCACACGACATAGAGGTTTGCGTTGCCCGACGCCTCATACTGCTTGCGCNNAACGCTATGGGGGTAGGATGGGCACATGAGAGACGATGCGTTCAACGACCTCGGGTACGTGCCGTTTGACTTCGGGGAAGAGTTGAAAAAGGCGCGACGGGAGTTAGAGGGGCGGATCGCCCGGTACTGCGAGCGGAACCCGAGCAAGGGCTACCGGGAGATCGCGAGAGCATTTCGCATCTCAGTCGGCACCCTGAGCGCTATAGTGAGTGAACGCGCCCCCGCTTGTGCCCGGAGCAGACGCGGTCTAGTCAAGGATCAGCCTTGATCTGACAGTGGGAAAGTGATCGTCTATCTCTCCCAGGCTGCCGGCCCGATCTGCCATAATCTCTCCCACGGGCGCTATCGACTTTCGCGGANNTTGAATTGACACCCGGACTGGCGAACGCACTCTCAGCGTCTATGGACGGCTCCTACCAGCAATACTTCATCGCCGTTGTCTCAAGGGCGAGCACGAAGGAAGCTGAGAGAGGGATTGCAGCCATACCGGAGGACAGGCGCTATCTCACGAGGGTGCTCGACTCCTTGGACACCGCGTTTGCGGACTTCGATACTGAGACCGCAATGCTGGACTTGCCTCACATGCAGAACCGCAAACCTGAAGCCATCGAACGTTATCTTGAGTTCCGCCTGCGGCAATTCAAAATGCTGCTTGATGCGGTTGAGGATTACGTTGAAGAGAAGTTTCCTGCAACAGGAGGACATTCTTAACGCTGTGGCGAACACTCAGATCATCGGGTTTTACAGCAGCACGAAATCAGATCATAGCGGTCGTTATCTCCACGAGATTCAACAGTCCGGAACTCATTTCACCGAAGCCGCCCCTGCGGAGAACGCCCTAACCTGTGAAAGCACGGTTCTAGCATCGTGAATTCCCGATTCGATGTCTTGCTCCAAGTCTAGGTGCGGCACGGCGGATGCTGCCGCAGCCTTGTAGAATGTCAGTGCATCCTGCGGACGGTCCAACCGCTTGAGGCAGATTCGGGCGGCACCAAGCTGCGCCATAACAGACTGCCGCTCGGAGGGGTAGGCGGTGGCCAGCCTCTCGTACTCGCTGACGGCGCGTTCAAAGTCTCGCTGTTGTTCTGGCACGCGGCAGAGGTCCAACCAGACATCGGGCGGAATCCTTTCGCCCCCCGCATTCAGGAAATCTTCATAGTCCTGCCAAGCGGCTTCCGACTCATTCGCCTTGAGCTGCAGTTCGCAGAGCTTACCCGTCGCCTCCCGATACGCTGGAATATTACTTGCCCGCCAGTAGACCGCTCGCAACAGGTTCCAAGCCTCTACCGAATCAGGTTTGGTTGTCAGGTAGTTGTTCAGAGTCGCGGCAGCCTCATCAAGGTTGTTATGGTCCATGAGGTCGCCCGCCTGAGTGATCTCTGGATCAGGCGTCCAAGCGACCTTTTCCTCGATTGCTTTGTTCACTCTGTGTTCCAACCCCGAGCAGCGCAACGCAACCGCTGCAAGCGCACCAAATAAAAAACCGCCAACGTGTGCCCAATGTCCAATACCGTCCCTCGGGCGCATCCCGGAGTTGATTTCAATGAACACCCAAAGCGGCAGGAGCCAATATGCCCGCATCCAAAACCGAAGAAATGGAAACAATCCTAAGTCGAAGAGCCACATCATCCTGATTCTCATCTTCGGAAAGCCCACCAAGAATGCACCCATTAAGCCAGCTACGGCTCCCGATGCTCCCACTGAGTGCACGATGCTTCCGGGACTTGCCCAAGCATCGAACTGGCACGCCATTGCGCCCGCCATGAGGTAGATGAGGAGGTAAAGTGGTCGGCCCCAAGCATCCTCCAGCACAAATCCAGCCAGCCACAAGAACCACATATTGCCGAGCACATGCCACCAATCAGCGTGAAGGAATGTCGAAGTTAGATAGGTAATCGGCTTGGAATTCGCGGGCACAAAGGCGTACCGCTCTGTGATGGACGAGGCGGTCAACTGTGAGTATTGGGTTCCGAGCGAATCCATTTCTGCCTGTAATTCTGCTGGGTCGTCGATCTGCCGAATTCGAGCGTCCCAATCGTCGACTACCTCGGAGTTCGGTTTTTGCAGCTCCAGCCAATCGTCAGGATCAAACTTTTGAAAGTCTGTGACGAACTCGCGGGCCTCGGGCGTGAGGAGGAGCTGTGGATGCATTGCCGCAAGAATTAAAATATGCGCCCGCGTTTGCCAGAGCTGTGAGTCTTGCTGGTCCACCGTGCGATGAGTGGCGGCAAAGATGAGCAGATTCACGAGGATCAACCCAATTGTGATGACCGGCCAGCGGCGAGCCGACATGTTCTCGTGCTGGATTGGGATAATCATGCCGAAGCTTCTCTTCTTGGGCTACGTCAGCGTTTCGTTGTCCCCCAAAGTAGGATAAAGGTCAGTTCTTCTATTTCGTTCATCCATCACGCCCACGTCGGTGTGTGCGACTAGGGTGTGGAAACTCGACGCTAGGTGTAAGCAAATAATCAGCTTGAGGCGAGATTGCCTTACTCTGCAAGACAAAACCTCTGGTGTGCCAGACGATTGGTGGTGCGCCTATGCGGAGGCCTGCTCTAAGCGCGTCGCTCAGTACTGCCGCTGCGAACGCAACGTCGAAGCCCGGTCAATCTGGCTTACTTCTTACGCTGCCCCGCGGACATGCTGATCACCTGAAAATAGGTGTCGTCACGACTTTCCCATTCCCAATCTTCTTCCTCGGCGGTTGGCATACGCTCGCCAATACGCCTGCACCCTTCCCTACTTACGACAACGGTCTCCGTGTTTACTATTGCATAGGTTCTGTCGCTGCTCCACGGCTTACACGCTCCCCACGGGCCAAACGAGTCTCTGTCCACCACTGACGTCCCCGGCAGTAGATCAAGCGGGCAGTAACCTTGGTTTTTGTGAAATTCTCCATCTGTTCCTGAGATGTCACGGAAGTCACAGGTAGCCTTGATCGTATTTCCTTTGTAGCGAAATACGTACGTGTCTGTCTTAGTTTTCTCCACAAATGTCAGTTTAGCCCCGCTTTGTCCCACGGACCTTGGAATAGCAAAAGCAAGAAACAACATAACGATGCAACGTGTATTCATTGTGTTTTCCCTGAGTGATCGGGTCTCTCCCTTTTAGAGGACCAATTCTCGCTTTCGCCGCTGAATCGATCCAATCCCGTTGGACTTGTCGTTTCAAATTTGCAGTTCATCCGCTCATCCCGGTGTCGCCCGACCTCACATCGGGTCACTTCATCCAGCCATAGACCGCGCTTGTGGGACTGCCACTGACCTGACCGGCACCAAACACTCGGAGCGAGAGACCGACATCGGTATAACGATTCGTGTCGGAGTCATCTAGGAAGACGACATCGTAGACGTTACCTGCCGTCAACTGGCGGCAGTCAGGGTACTTCTTGAGGCAGCTCGCTTTGGCGGTCGACTCCCGCTTGCCCGGCGTGAAAAACACTATGAGGTATCTGTCGGCCAAATCATCGGACGTGGCTACAGCCATCTTGAAGATCTGCCCCAATTTGAGTCTGGACTCATCCGCGGCGGGAGTTTTGGGTGCAGGAGTGGGGGGAGCGCTGCTCGGCTCTGCTTCACCCTGCCTAGCTTCTTCGGCTTTTTCTGAACGTGCAGCAGCCGATTCTTGGTTTATTACAAAGTAGACGCTGGACTGTTCAGAACCCGTGACTCTCACACTTCCAAGGTTGTAGTCGTCTTCCATACCGGGATAGAGATCAGGATCATCCTTCAGCATCTTCTCAATCTTGAATTTCCCGCCTACAGTCAACTGTGCGCAATCGGGAAATTTCGCCAAGCAGGCAATCTCGAAGCGGTAGATGGTGTGGTCGCTTCGTGTCATGTGGACCTTGGCTCTTTCCCCTTTGGTGAAGGCGTAGACTCGGTCTACGACAATCACCCCGGACCAAGGCGAGTAGAAGTTCTCCACCGAAGGGCTGGTCGTTTGCTCCGCTGTAATAGGATCTGGCTCATCGGGAAGAGCGCGAACTTTTGCCGATCTCGCCACGAGCATGGGTTTCACATCGTTGATGGGGATGGCGAAATTCAGGTTCTGTCCGCCTACGATATGAGAAGTCGTAATGCCGACCACTTCCCCCGCCATGTTGAACAATGGGCCGCCGCTGCTGCCGGGGGATATAGGCGCTGTGATCTGCACAAATTTGCCCCCTTCGTCCTCGACAGTTCGGATCGCGCTGAC
>PMXH01000301.1 GCA_003165855.1 Acidobacteriaceae bacterium
AGGAACCACTGGTGCTGGGGAGAAGTATGGTTGAGAACAAAATCCATGATGATGCGGATATCGTGCTTCCTGGCATCGTGTGCCAGATGCTGAAAATCTTTCAGCGTTCCGTACATGGGATCGATGTTTTCGTAATCCGAAACGTCGTAGCCGAAATCGACTTGAGGGGACGGATAACAGGGAGAGATCCAGATGGAGTCCACCCCAAGATCCTTCAAATAATCCAGCTTGGAGTCGATGCCGTTGAGATCGCCGATCCCGTCTCCGTTACTGTCGGCGAAACTACGCGGGTAAATCTCATAGAAGACCGCGTGTTGCCACCACGGATGACCTTCGGCATCTACCGCCCGTCCCTGCGCCCGGGCAAAAGATAGGGCAAGGCACAAACTCGAAAACAACAAAGCTACCGCTCTAAAGTTTCGAGACATTTCGCGCGCTCCATTTCGCATCGCACTCCGCAATGTTCAAAAGCAAGACTTGAAAGCCAGCGCTCTCACCGCGCCGTAAAATGAAAGACAACAGTGGCCTGGGGATCGGTTCCGGGCGCAGCATCCGGAAGTTGCACACGGACCTTCGCTTCCTGAGCAGTTCCCTTCTCCAGTTCAGCGCCTTCCACGGAGCGGATCTGGCCCGGATTCCATGCGGAAAGTTCATAACTCTCTCCCGCCGCACCGGACAGGAGCAGGCTCAAAGAATCCCGCGCCGGTGTCCACGACTGGGAGAGCACTCGCAAACCGTGGCTAGTGCTTCCCAATGCTGGAGCAGTCGAAGACTCGCTGAGTTCAAAGTCGTTCTTCATCTCAATTTCGACGGTATTCTGGTTGCCAGTGATCGGGAGATTCATCGTTACATGTTGATCCGACGAATTCGTTTGCACATGAAACGGCAGCGGACGGCCATTGAGCTGAACCCGTGTAATCCTGGCGCGTAAGCTCATCGCCGGCGAGAACTCCATGGAGCAGTTCCCTGCCCCTGTGGATTGCACTTCCAGTTGGACATTGTCCGGTGTCCTCTGATAGTTGAGATTCAATACCACTGCGCCCAGACGCACATTATTCACGGAGAACGAATTCCAGTCGGCTGGAACGTGAGGAGCGAAATCCAAATGACAGCTGGTCGCGTCGGTTTGCAATCCAAGCAATCCGCTTAGCAGAGGACTTACCACCATAGCCGCCGACCAAATCTGATGCGGGGAAGCCGTCGAGAGCGTCTGATAGTACTTGCCGGAAAGCGCCTCGGTGACGTGCCCGAGCGATCCATCGAAAGCCAGCATGGCGTTGGCCCGCAAGTTCGAATAGGCGGGCAACGCCCTGTGGTAGCGGTATTCCCCCACGGACGCCCAACCCGTGAACAACGGCCATACGGCTCCAAAATGGTATCCGCCGGGATCATATTTCGGATCGTGCGAAGAAAGAATCCGCATGCCCCAGTCGCTCTGATGATCGGGGCGGGCGAGTTCCTGAATCGTGCTTCGAGCTTGATCACCGTCGAGCTGCTCAAACCACATCGGAACCGTGGCTAGGACGCTGGCCACTTCGACGGGTTTGTTATTTGTATCGATCGCGTAAGCGTAGATTTTCTTTTCAGGAGACCAGAAAGCTTTATCGAGCAGCGGCTCTTGCCGCTTGAAAGTCTGCTCCAGCTCTTTGGCAAGATCCTCTTTGCCGAGAAGGCGAGCAAGGTGAGAAAGTGCGCGCACGGCTTCAATTCCCAGCGACGCCTGGTAAAGCTCAGTCTGCACCGGATAGAGCGGCCCTCCTTCGATCCAGCCGGTACCCACGCCGGAGTTCCGTGCCAGTCCCTGCGCGTCGTAAGTGGATCGGAGAAATCCGTAGGCTCTCCAGAGGTTGTCCCATTTCTGTTGAGCAAATCCGAGGTCGCCGCTACGCGTCACATAGTCGTTCAAGCTAATGATGAACAGCGGCGTCGCGTCCGCGGCGGCAAACGCGAACGGAAGTTTTGTGAACCAGTCGGTGAGGCTGGCCGTTTGAGAGATTTCATGAGGGACTTTCCCGTCCGCCCTCTGGTACCTGCTTAGGAACTCCAAAGCATTGCGGGCGGTTGAAAAATCGCCCTCCGCATCCAGCGCCAAAGAAGTCCACTCTGCGTCTCGACCAAAGAACCATGCGAAACCGGGGCGCTGGTCGTCGCCTGACATGCTGTATCCGGCAACCAGGCCTTCTCCCAGGAAGGGATTCTGCACCACGCCTTGCAGCATGCTCACCTTCGCCCAGTTGTAGGCTTTTTCGATTTGCGCGTCGGGAAGCTTGAGGCTGACTGTGCGAGCTAGATAGTCGCGGTAATACTCGGCGGAGGTGCGCAGCAATTCCGGATAGTCCTTTGCCAGGTGATCGTACAGACTCGTCAATGATGCTCGTCCTTCGAACCCAGCCGCAATCACGACGAGCTTCGTCTCGGTCCCTTTTCTTGTCTCACCTAGAAGAATGGAGTCCTGGCTGGAGGAGAAGTAGTTGCTGGAGTATTCTTCAGAGCCTTTGACGGCTGATGGAGAACCGACCAGCGCGTCAAACTTGCCCGACTCTTCTCCGAAATGGAAAGCGTGCAAGGTCGAGTCCCAGTCTTCAATGCCTCCTCCCATGTCTGCCGGCCACTCGAGCTGAAAATCACGGTTGAAAATGGCCTCGATCTCCAGAGGTTCGGTGGTATCCACTTCAAAGGCGATGATGGCGCCAGACTCATGCACGGGTACGAATAAAGTTTCGCGGACCGAAAAAAAGTCGCTTGTGTAGACGATCGTGCTTGACTCGGGATGAACAATCAAAGTGCGGGCCAGAGCTGCGGCAGGCATGATGGCGCCTCCCACGTGGAACCGTAAATGAAAATCGCGGAAGATTTTCAGCGGATAGACCCACGCCTCCAGCGTTCCTTGTTCGTTGCCGAAGAGCCCGGCATGCTTGCCTACGGCGGAAACAAATTCCCAGGATCGAATCGGTCGTGAGAGTTCCAGGGATTGTCCCGGCTCACCAGCAAATGCCAGGGAACCGACGAGGAGCAGGACGCAACCGAACCCGAATCTCATCGCAAGAAGCCAATGTCGTCGAAATGGACGGGGGAAACAATTCATAAAGCAAACGAGGATTCGCGATTGCAAACCGAGTATAGCCCGATCGACAGAATTTTTGGAAGCTTTCAAGAGACGGCCTGTTTGAGATGGTTTATGCCGGTCCAAAAGTCGCACCGGAAGACTCTTGGCAGAGGTCCTGATCTGGGACGAGAGCCTTGGATTCGGGCACTAAGGATGCGCCATTGACAGCCACAAATCGCCCTGGCGGGGGGAGTGATGTCTGGAAAGGGATCGTTTTTATCTTGACACCAGCGGCCGGTTTAACGCACGATGATCGGTCAATTTGAAGCGATTCACAATGGCCTTGAGTTCCGGCCTTTCGAAGCAACCTCTGGACCGAAATCCGAACGCGGCGACCGGAGGCTCGATTGCAGGCAGTCCGTTCGCGGCGACTGGTGTCTAATCTGGCGAGCAACAGTGGGCGGCCATCAAATGGAGATGGGAGCATGAATTTAAGGTCCGGGTCGGTGTGCGCTTTGTTCTGTGTTGTTCTCGCTGCGCTGCCTCTTTTCGCACAGTCTACCGGCTCTTTCACCGGCACTGTTCTCGACGATACCGGCGCAGCGGTCGCCGGGGCGGCGGTTTCGGTCAGCGATCCGTCTACGGGCTTTCGCCGGAACACCGTGACCAACGATGACGGTAACTATTTTGTCGGCGGTCTCGGCGCCGGCACGTATGACGTCGCCATCACCGCGCCGGGCTTTAAGAAATATGAAGCGAAGCGGGTCATTCTCCGGGTTGGAGAGAAGCTCCGGGTAGACACGAAGCTGGTGATCGGCAGAGTGACGAGCGAGATCCTTGTGGAGGGAAGCTCCGCCGGCAAGGTCGAGACTCAGTCCTCGGAGCTCGCCGGCACGATTACCGGAGAACAGATCAGCCAACTAGAGCTGAACGGACGCGATTTCACCTCGCTCATCAAACTCGTCCCGGGGGTCAGTGATCAGACTGGGCAGGATGAAGGAACCGTTGGACCGGAAGGCAGCGTATCTTACGCTGTCAACGGTGGCCGAACCGAGTTCAATAATTGGGAAATTGACGGTGGCGAAGTGCTGGACTCCGGCAGCAACGCCAATATTAACGTCTACCCCAACATCGACGCGCTGGCCGAGGTTCGAGTGCTCACTTCGACTTACGGCGCGCAGTATGGACGCAATGGAGCCGGTACGATCGAGGCGGTCACGAAATCGGGCACCAATCGGTTCCACGGCGACGCCTTCGAGTTTATTCGTAATGCCGCTTTCAACGCCCACAACTACTTCGACTTACCCGGGCAGGAAAAAAGCTATTACAACAAGAATGATTTTGGATACATCATCGGCGGACCCATCAAGAAGGACNNGCTGCGCCCATCTTTTGGCATGAAGAAATGATTAAGGTCGACGATAACATCAACGCCAAATTGCGGGCGAACATCCGCTTCATTCATGATTCGTGGACCCAGAGTTTTCCCATCTCGCCATGGACCGATCAGACTACGAACGTGCCGGCGATCGGCGGGACGCTGCAGGGTCCTGGAATCAGTGTAGTCGCGAACTTGACCGCCACGATGTCTCCTACGCTGCTGAATGAGTTTGTTTTCAGCTACGGATCTAATCACTTGCATCTTTTCAACACGGGAAGCGCCTGGAAACGCCCGGCCAGCATGACCATGACGGGGATTTTTGAAAACGGCTTTAACGGAACGCTTCCACAAATCAGTCTCGGCGGTAACGGCAACTTCTATTTCGCCGTCGATCCCGGCTACCTGCCCTGGAATAACTCGAACCCTACCTACGCCTACCACGACAATTTGACCTGGAACAAAGGCCGGCACGTTCTGCAGTTCGGGGCCTACTTCGCGGCCATTCAAAAGAACGAGCCAGCGCAGGAAGAACCCAACGGAAGCCTGGGTTTCAACGGGAATGCAAATACCGCCTACACTGAAACCAGCAATTCTGGAGGACCGTTTTCCAGCACGGGTAATCCTTTCGCGGATCTGCTCGTGGGCTACATTGCCGGTTTCTCGCAACCGAACCGGAACCTGAAATATTACAACCGTTATAAAGTCCTGGAACCGTTTGTGCAGGACGACTGGCGCGTGACTAAGCGGCTGACGCTGAACCTGGGCCTCCGGGTGAGCTTATACGGCAGCTACTATGAGCGTTACGGCAATTCTTACAACTTCGATCCCAATGCCTACGTCGCAGCCGATGCGCCCACGGTCGATCCGAATAGCGGAGCTCTTATCTTTGGCCCGGGACAAAGCGTTAATAACATGACCGGAATGGTGCACTGCGGCTACAACGGAGTGCACCGAAGTTGCCAGTCCGATCATTTGTTCAACCCTGCGCCACGCCTGGGTTTCGCTTTTGATCCGAAGGGGGACGGAAAAACCGCGATCCGTGGAGGCTACGGGATCTTCTTCGAGCACGCGAATGGCAACGATGCCAATACCGAGTCGCTCGAAGGAAATCCTCCTGGCATCATTGCGCCGGTTCAGCAGTTCATATCGGGATACACCAACATTGGCGGCACAACAGCGGACAACCAGCCGATCCTGTATCCGCTCGGCGGCGGCGTCAGTCAGTTGACCTCCATAACCACCATCACGCAGTGGCCTTACATCCAGCAATTCCACTTCGACATCCAGCGTGAGGTAGCTCGCAATACGTTGCTGATCCTGGCTTACGTGGGCAGCAAGGGAACTCATCTATCGCAGCAGCTCGACCGCAATCAGATTCATTCCACTCCCGCCGACCAAAATCCGTACCTGCCGGGACAATTCATGCAGGGAGCTGACTGCAACACTGTATCAAACTCACCTGCCACTCTCGCTAACGGAACGATAGTCACCGGCCAGGCCCTTATCAATCTCAACAACGCGTGCGGTAACGTAGTTACGGATGTGTATCGCCCGTATCAAGGCTACGACTCGATTTATGGCATCATCGGCGGAGCGAACTCAAACTACAATGCGCTGCAAGTCTCAGGCCGGCGGAATGCGGGTGGACTCCAGCTCACGCTCGCTTACACTTACAGCCACTCGATTGACAATTCTTCCGACCGGTATGACAGCGCGTTCGTCGATTCCTACAATCTGAATGCCTATCGGGCAAGCTCGTCCTTCGATCAGCGTCATATTTTTACGGTCAGTTACATCTACGATTTGCCGGTTTTCAAACATGCGACAGGATTGAAGAGTACGCTGCTGGGGAACTGGCAGGTATCGGGTATCACCACGGCCCAGACGGGAGAGCCGGTCACCATTGTGAATGGCGGCTTCTACGACAACGCTGGCGTCGGCAACAGTGTAGGTTCGGGCTCTTATGCCGACCTTGTGGGAGATCCGCACGGTCCCAAACCTGCGTTCACTCCGGTGCCGAATGCTGTCTATGGGCCGTTGCTTTACAACCCCGGAGCTTACACGCAGCCCACCGGCCTCACCTTTGGCGACTCGGGACGTAATTCTCTGGCTGGACCAGGCCGCCTCAATTTCGATATGGGATTGTTCAAGCGCTTCAAATTCAGAGAGTCAAAAGTGATCGAGTTCCGCGCCGAGGCTTTCAATGTTTTCAACCATCCGCAATGGAATGGTGTAAACAATACCAGTTGCGGTTATGTGACGGACTCCGGTTCGGGAAGCTCCGGCTCGCAGGACTGCGTGAATGGCAACCCTGACAATCAAGAGGTACCCACCAACTTTCTGCATCCCAGTGGAGTTCATATCCCGCGGATCGGAGAATTCGGTTTGAAGTTCATCTTCTGAGACGAGAAGCCCTGGGAAATTCGGCCCGAAGGTCCGATTCTTATCTAATCCAAGAAACCGAGAGGTTCAGCTGAGATGCGAAACATCTCCCATAAGCCCCACTTACCTGGTTGGGGGCGTCCACGGGCATGATCAGACGCCGAGAGTTCATCCACAACGGCGTAGTAGGGGCAACGGCGCTCCTTCTCGCTCGACCGGCGAGGTTGGTGAGTACAATCCTATCGAGCGCGCCCGACGCTCGTATTGAAATTTTGCTGGAAGAAGTATTAGGCACGATCTCTCCGAATATTTACGGACATTTCCTGGAACATATTGGTGGCGTAATCTACGACGGCGTTTGGGTTGGCGAGCAGTCGAAGATCCCAAATATCGATGGTCTTCGCAAGGATCTCGTCGACGAAATGCGTAAGATCAAAGCGCCCGTGGTTCGCTATCCCGGCGGCTGCTTCGCGGATAGTTATGACTGGCGCGACGGAGTTGGTCCGGCGGACAAACGTCCGCGAAGAACTAATTTTTGGAACAACGAGGACGAGACCACCGGAGCGCCTGCAAGTCACCGCTATGAATCCAACCGATTCGGCACCGATGAGTTCATGCGCTTCTGTAAAGCGATCGGCTGTCAGCCCTATCTGGCTGCCAATGTTCGAAGCCTGCCGGCAGAGGCGTTTTCCCGGTGGGTGGAATACTGCAACTCCCCCGCGGGCAGTACAGCACTGGCGGATGCGCGGGCCGCTTCCGGTTCGTCCGAGCCTTATGGTGTCCGCTACTGGGGAGTGGGGAATGAATCCTGGGGATGCGGCGGGAATTTTACGGCGCAGGAATATGCCGTGGAGTTTCGCAGGTATACCACTTGGGTGCCGGAGTACGGGCAACCGTTATCGTTCGTCGCTTCAGGCCCGAATTCCGACGACTGGCAATGGACGCGGGGATTTTTTGAGGAAATTGCTCGCAAGGACAAAGGTCTATTTAGTTCTATCTTCGGCTGGGCCCTCCACTACTATTCGTGGAACCTGAGCCGGGGGCGCACAGAGAACTGGGATGAAGGCAAGGGAGATGCGATAAAGTTCGACGTGCAGGATTGGTACGAAGTATTGCGCGAAGGCAACCGGCTGGAATCTCTCATTGAAGGTCACTGGCAAGCCGTGGGCGAATTTGATTCTGGTCATCAAGTAAAGCTGGTAGTCGACGAGTGGGGTCCATGGTACCGTCCTGGGAGTGAACTTACTCCAGGCTACTTCCTCGAGCAGACCCCCACGCTGAGGGACGCTATATTCAGCGCAATGACGCTCGATATCTTTAACCGACATCCGGAAAAGGTCACCTTGGCAAGTCCCGCGCAACTGGTTAATTGTCTAAACAGCCTCTACCTTGCTTATGAAGATAAGTTCTGTGTAACTCCGGTGGGCCATATTTTCGGAATGTATAGCGCACACCAGGGGGGTCAGGCGGTACGCACCATTATTTCAGCGCCAAACGCGCACTACTTGCGCGATGACAAACCGGCGTCGTTTTGGGGATTGAAGGGTTCCGCATCCGTGCGCGACAAGAATTTGACGCTCACCTTGGTGAACCCGAGTGTGAGCGAAGTCCGAGAGACGGAAGTCGTAGTTCCGGGGGCCTCCATAAAATCAGCGGTGATGACCGTGCTCTCTAATGCTGATCTTCATGCCCACAACAGCTTCGATCAGCCGAATGCACTGACTCCCCAGGTCAAAGATTTGCAATCGACGGGAAGAGTGCTCACTCTACAGATCCCGCCCGCTTCCGTCACCAAGCTGGAGCTAAGTCTTATGTGAAGGCGAACGCTCAATACTGTGGGGGGCAGAGTCAATACGAGCTGAACTCTTCAGATATCTATTTTTATGTCAACGATTGCAGAAGTAGCGAAACGCGCGGGAGCATCGACGGGAACGGTTTCCAATGTCATTCGGGGAACTGTCCGCGTGAGCCCTGCTTTGCGAGCCCGCGTCGAGAGCGCCATTCGTGATCTCGATTTTCACCCCAACGAGATTGCCCGCAGTCTGAAGGTGAACCAGACCTACATGTTGGGCATGGTGCTTCCCGATGTCACCAATCCATTTTTCCCGCTGATTATGCGGGGCGCGGAAGATCGAGCTTTGGAGCGAGGGTTCCTTCTGGTCACGGCGAATACCGACGAGCAAATAGAACGCGAGCGCCGAATCGTATCTGCCTTACGTTCCCGCCGGGTGGACGGGATTCTGCTGACGCATACGGGGGGAAAGGACGTCGATCATATTCGGCGAACCATAGAATCCGGAATCCCCATCGTCTGCCTGGACCGAGCCCCGGTCGGCATGAAAATTGATGCCGTCATGTTGGATAACGTTCGCGGGGCTCAAGACTGCGTGCGTCATCTCATTCGAAGCGGCTATCTCACGATTGCGATCATTACCGGGCCGCTTCAATTGGGAGTGGCGCGAGAACGTCTTCGAGGTTACGAAGAAGGATTACGAGAGGCTGGGATTGAGGTCTGCAAAGATCTGATTCTCGAAGGCGACTTTCGGGAGAATTCGGGATATCGGCTAGCCAAAGACCTTCTCTTACAGTTCGCCAGGCCATCTGCGATCTTGGTTTCGAACGGCGTTATGACGTTGGGAGTACTCCAAGCCTTTGAAGAACTCGGAGTGCGCTGCCCCGAAGACGTCGCACTCGCCACTTTTGATGACCTTGCCGGAGATCGTGCGTTTCACCCCAGACTCACGGCGGTCTCGCAGCCCGGATATGAGATTGGTGCACGCGGAGCCACCCTTCTCATGGACCGTATTGAGGGCAAGGTGACGAAAAAGCCCTCCGTGGTACGCGTGGCGCCCACTCTGATTGTGCGCGACTCCACGCGAGCGCAGCTTTCGCCGGAGAGAACTCCTCTAATCAGGAACTCGGATTCGTATCAGAAAAAAGCGCTTCCAAGTTCTTGAGAGGTGTCTTTGGCTCGTGCTCGATTGGCGAATTGTTTCTGTGCGAATCAAAATCTTGAATGAGAAAACATGATCCTATGCGCCCGGCCCACTCTTCTGTTCTCGCATGGTTGGCCTGCACTCTGTGCCTAACGTTGTTCTCCTCCGCCCAGCTTCCGTCGTCGAAGCGGGAAAGCTCTCGGGATGACCTGCGAACCAGCTTTGAGAATCCTCCCGCCACGGCGCGTCCCATGGCGCGGTGGTGGTGGCCGGGAGGGGACGTCACCAACGAAGAGATCGCACGAGAATTGCGAATTATCAAAGATGCTGGCCTGGGCGGAGTGGAGATTCAGTCGTTCAAAGACGGATTGAATCCGGCTCCAACCGCCGAAGTGGCCCGTCGCGTAGACAGCTTTCTTACGCCGGAATGGTTCAATCATGTGAAGTATGCGATTGAAGAAGGCGGCCGGCTTGGTCTCAATGTGGATCTGACGTTCGGTTCTGGCTGGCCCTTCGGTGGGCCGTACATTCCGTTGCAGCTCGCTTCAAAGAAGTTGATCGTTCATGAGATTGCGCTTACCGGACCAACTACCTTCGCTGGCCGATTCCCCGGAGCTCCGCTGGGCACGGGTGAAAGACTCGTAGCCGTAGTCGCGGCACCTGGGACCTTGCCAACTTTTGGAAAGAGAAAACTGCAGGAGTTTTCTGATTCCATCCCCGTCGACTCGGTGACTTCATCCGGAACGGTGGATGTCACGTCCACGATTGTGCTCACCCCGCAAATTACCGAGGACGATCGTCTGAGCTGGGAAGTACCGGCCGGAAAGTGGGTGCTGCTTAGCTTCATTCAGGCTCCAACCCTGCAAACGGTGGAAGGTGGAGCAGGAGTTGGCACACAGTGGGTTCTCGATCATCTGAAGCGAGAGGCTCTTCAGAAGCACATCGAGGCTGTGGGCGAGGCGGGAAAGAAATACTTTGGCGCAGACTTTGGCAAGTCTTTGCGGGCGATCTTTTGCGACAGTCTGGAGGTCACCGCGGAAAGCATGTTTTGGACTGACGACTTCCTGGCCGAGTTTCAAAAGCGCCGTGGCTACGACCTCACTCCTTATCTCCCGCTGGTGAAACATCCCGGAGAAAGCGATTCCGGTGAGGAATATCCATCGCTTCCGTTTTTCGACGCTCCGGAAATAGGCGAGCGGGTGCGGCACGACTATTGGCTGACGGTTTCCGACCTGATGATTGATAACTTCTACCAGCCCCTCATTGACTGGGCGCATAGCAATCATCTCAAAGCCCGAATCCAGGCGCATGGAGCCCCCGCTGACCTTCTGAGAATTTACGGACAGGCGGATTTCCCGGAAACCGAAGTTCTATACGCGGACGGCCGCTATGACTTCTTGAAGTTAGCTTCTTCCGCGGGACATCTGTTCGGCAGAAATGCCATTTCGAGCGAGACGTTCGTCTGGCGCGATCACCCCTACGAGACCACGCCCGAACTAATGAAGACGACCGCCGATGAGCTGTTCTCAGCGGGCATCAATCGCATCGTCTATCACGGCTTCCCCTATGAATACATGGATCGCCCGGATCCCGGTTGGTTTCCATTTTCGTCCCAGTACGAGCTCGTCTACACTTTTTCCTCGCATCTGAATTTTCATAATCCTTTTTGGCCGTACTTGAAACCTTTGAATGACTACATGGCTCGCGTGCAGACGCTCTCGCAATCGGGACACAACGTCGCTCCCGTGGCCCTATACTCGCACCGGCTCTATTATCCCGGCTGGATGCCGACCGATGAGGATTATCCGCTCGAATATTCACTGATGGCGAACGGCTATAACTTCGACGTGATCAACGAAGACACTCTGTTGCACCACGCAACCATTGAAAATCATAAACTGCACACGCCGGGCAGCGTGTATCCCTCGTTAGTCCTTCGCAACGAGACTCGGATCACTTTGCAATTGGCAGAGAAGCTCAACGAGTTTGCCCAAGCTGGATTGCCCATCGTGTTCGCCGAGCACATGCCCGCCGAAGAAGTCTCGTTCAAAGACTATCGCAGTAATGGGCAACGCATTCAGCAGATTATGCGGGAAATCGTTGGCGGGCAGAAGGATGCGGCCTCCAAGTCCGCCGCTGCCCAGGGACACGGAAGTGTTCGCTTCGCGGATGACGCGACCGCAGTCCCTGCGGTGTTGGAGGGTGAGTTGAAAGTGAACCCAAACCTGCGCTTCGCCACGCCTGAGCCAAGTATTTTCTTTCAGCAGTTCGATATCGACTCGAAGAGCTTCTTCTTCTTTCGCAATCCCAAGGCGGAGTCCCAGGATGCGCGGGTAACGCTGGCTGCCGGCAAGCGTATCCCGCAGGTTTGGAATCCATGGACGGGTGGGGTGGCCGAAGCGCCCGTGTACCGTTCCGAGAATGGCAGCGTAACGCTTGATATCCATCTCGAGCCTTTTGGTTCCGAGCTGATTGGTCTGGCAGAATCGCCGGAGGAAAAGCACGTCGTACGTACCAGCTTTCGAAGGATCGAGCGCACCTCAGAAGGGCTATTCGGCATAGCTACTGAACCGGGAACCTATCACACGGAATTCAACGACGAAAAAGATCGGACGTCGGTGGTTTCGCCAAGAGATGTTCCGCTGGCTTTAACCCTTGGGCCGAACTGGGATCTTCGCCTGGTGGGAAACGATAAAGATGGAAAGGAATGGACCGAGCAGATTCATGGAGCACCTCTGCGGGATTGGAGCCTCTCACAGAACCTGCGTTACTTCTCCGGTCACGGGCACTATAGCCTCGACGTCCAGATTGCCGAGTCCTATCTGCGCCCCGGCCTCGCACTTGAACTCGACCTTGGAGAAGTCCACGACGTGGCCGAAGTCTGGATTAACAACAAAAAGATCGATTCCTTGCTCATGCGACCCTATCGCGTGGATGTTGCCCCGTACCTGAAAGTCGGTACCAACCATTTCGAGATCGTAGTGACGAATACCCTCCGGAACCGACTGGTGGGCGATGGAGCGGCCGGTGACCCTCACTTTGTGATGTTCCTGCGTCGAACGTCCTTCATGCCGTCGGGATTGATAGGTCCGGTGCGCCTGCAGCCGGAGGTCCGAGTCAAGCTGCCGTAGAGCGCTGTGCAGGTCAGTAGTGACCTAATGGAATGGACCCATCCGGGATGATTGTAAGCTTTGTTCCGGAGGTGGTTCCCGATGAAGATAGTGACAGTAGGACTGGATATTGCGAAGCAGACGTTTCAAGCCCACGGAGTGGACTGCAAGGGCAAGGTGGTATTGCGGAAGCGGTTGAGACGAGTCGAGGTGTCTTCATTCTTTGCTCAAGTCGAGCCTTGTACGATTGGATTGGAAGCCAGCGGCGGAGCCCACTACTGGTTTCGGGTATTGAGCCGAATGGGGCACACGGTGCGCCTGATCGCGCCGCAGTTTGTTAAGCCCTATGTAAAGTCGCAGAAGAACGATGCCAACGATGCGGAGGCGATCTGTGAAGCGGTGAGCCGACCGAGCATGCGTTTCGTTCCGGCGAAGAAGATTGAACAGCAGGATCTGCAATGCCTGCATCGGGTGCGCTCGCGGCTGATCGGTTGTCGGACGCAGTTAGTCAACCAGGTTCGCGGGCTTCTGGCGGAGTACGGGATTGTTCTTCCGCAGCATGTGGCTCAGTTGCGCCGACATCTCCCTGCACTGCTGGAGGACGACGGGAACGAACTCACGATTTCTACGCGGCATCTGTTCCGCTCCCTCTACGAAGAACTGGTAGAACTGGAGACCAAGATCGCTTCTGCCGATCAGCGGATCGAGCGCGCTTTCCGAGAGAACGCAGAATGCCGGCGCATCGCCGCTGTGGAAGGCATCGGGCCAGTCACGGCCACAGCGGTTGTCGCTGCCATTAGTGATGCCCACGCTTTTCGAAACGGGAGACAGTTCGCCGCTTGGCTGGGTCTGGTGCCGCGACAGCACTCCAGCGGAGGCAAAACAAAACTGCTGGGGATCAGCAAACACGGCGATCCCTATCTGCGCACGCTGCTGGTGCATGGAGCCAGGTCGGTCGTTTATCGGGCCAAGACCAAGATCGACTGTCGCAGCCGCTGGATCAACGACAAACAACAGAGACTGGGAACGGCGAGAGCCTGCGTCGCACTCGCCAACAAAAATGCGCGCATTCTCTGGTCCCTGATAGCGAAGCAACAAGTGTATCGGCCCGCTGTGTAAATTTTCTGCCGCTGAGTTGTTTCTGTAGCTGAGTTGAGGTGTCCTCGTCGAGATGCTTGAGCCAAAAATGATGGCGAAAGTGGTGAGACCAGCTTCTTCAAAACCTGCGGGGGGCAGGGCCTTCCAAGGCCGTTGACCTGATTAGGAGAAGAAGCGCAGATTCCATCAGGGCCCGGAAGATGAAACATCTTCCATGTATGAGGCCGGATATATGCACGCGTCTCTTTCACACATCGCTCTCATCAAGGCCCTTGCAAACCGGATGGGTCCATATATGCCCCCTGCTTTCGTTCACGTA
>PMXH01000213.1 GCA_003165855.1 Acidobacteriaceae bacterium
ATGGATGGCTTTGTCGCGCGCGGTCAAGTCATCGTCATCGGTGCGACTAACATCCCGGAAGTCCTTGATCCGGCACTGCGGCGCCCCGGGCGCTTCGATCGTGAAATCGAAATCGGCGTTCCGAATACGCAGGCGCGTCTGCAAATCCTGAGGATCCACACGCGCGCTATGCCGCTCGCGGCTGACGTCGATCTCCAGGAGATAGNNATGATTGCCTTGCGCGGTTTCCTATCGGCCTTCCCTCTCCAGACTGATGGCGTTGCGTCGGCTGAACTGGGAGCGCTGCAGGTGACGCGCGAAGATTTTCTTGCCGGTTTGAAGGAAGTGGAGCCCAGCGCGACGCGTGAATTCTTTATTGAAAAAAGTACGTCGACGTTCGCGTCCCTCGGAGGCCTCAACGAGGTGAAGCGGCTGCTCGATGGCGTGATCGAGCATTCTCACATGCACGACGAGATCTACGAGCAGGTTGGACTGGCGCCGCCGCGAGGCATCCTGCTGGTTGGACCGTCGGGCACCGGGAAGACCGCCATGGCGCGAGCGCTCTCGGGCGAAAAGCAGATTCCGCTTATCGCCATCGATGGACCACAACTTTACTCCAAGTGGTTAGGAGAATCCGAGAGAGCGCTGCGCGAAGTTTTCAAGAAGGCGAGACGAGCCGCGCCCTGCATCTTGTTCTTTGACACGATCGATGCGATCGCGCCCAAGTTCGGCGCCGATCAATTCGGTAGCGACATCTACCAGAGGATTCTCAGCCAGCTTCTGCGTGAGATCGACAACCTGCGTGACGTTAAAGGTGTAATCCTGCTGGCGGCCACCAATCGCTCCGAGCGCATCGATCCGGCGCTGTTGCGCAGTGGGCGCTTCGACTATATACTCCCGTTCGCCAAGCCCGACGCCGAGGAGCGCGCCGCCATCCTGCGGCTTTGCTGCCGGCGAGTGCCGCTGGCACCCGATTTCGATTTCGACGAGTTCGCCGGCCGGATGGAAGGATTCACGGGCGCCGACATCGAGAGCCTTTGCAAGAAAGCAACCCTGCTCGCGATCGTGGAATTTCAGGAAGGCTCTCGCACGGCGCCTTTCGTCGTCTTGCGCAGCGATTTCCTGACGGTTCTTAGGTCCGAGCGTGGCAGTCCACAGCAATCGAAAACAGCCAATGCGACGAGCAGTAGCGCCGGGGATTGTGCCCCGACGGATCTGACTAAGTAAAACGAGGTTTGATCATGAGCTATACGGAACTTACGGTTTGGACGCGCGGCATCATCATGGACAAAGAAGGCCGCGACATCGTCAATTCCATCTCCGCTTCGGCCCGGCTCGAAGGCAAGTACGCGCAGGCGATGGAGAACTACGTGGACAATCCCGATCGCACCAACTGCCCGACGCGCAAGTACTGCCGCGTGAGCGACGGCGTGATTGAGAACGCGCTCACCTACGAAAACGAGCAACCCAACATCGTCGTGCTGGTTGAAGGGACGATGGTCAAGGGTTGGGATTACATGCGCGGGATGCCTCCCGGCGGAACGCTGGTAATCAACACGCATTACACGCCGGAATACATGATTCGTTTCGTACCAGGCGCCGAACGGCTGGCGCAACTTGTCTGCGTTGACGCCGCTCACCTTGCCGACCACAAATGGCTCTACTACCGGCTGGGCGAGCTAGGCCTCGACCGGCTTTCGACAGAGGGCGCCGCCGAGCGCAACAAGTCCGTCGCTCCCGATATCGCCGCTCCTCTGATTGCCGCCGTCGTGAAGACCACGGGCATCGTCAAGATGGAGACGATTGAACCAATGATCGCGAACAAGAAAGCATTCGAAATGGCGCTGCACGAGTTGCACGTCATGTCGCTGAATCCAGTAGCTGTCTAGGGAAGGAACCCATGTCGACCAAAGGCACACACATCCCCGATCGTCTCAAGATTCCGTTCGCCGGCATCACGCCCGCGCCGTCGCAGGAAAAAGGACAGGACCTATTTCCCACCGGCAACTGGCGTTCGATCCGGCCGGTATACCGAGACAAGTTGCCACCCTGCAACAACGCTTGCGGCACCAACGAAAAGATCCAGGGCTATCTCGACCTGGTGAAGCGCGGCAAGTATCTTGACGCGTACGCGCTGATCAAGGAAGACATGCCGTTCCCGTCGGTCACCGGCCGGGTGTGCTACCACCCGTGCGAACAGGCCTGCAACCGAGGGAAGTACGATGAGGCCATTTCGATCCGAGCGGTCGAGCGGTTTCTCGGCGACCTCGGACAGGCACTGACGCACGACGTCGTCAAGGCTGGGAAGTCGAACGGTAAGAAGGTCGCCGTCGTCGGATCGGGTCCTGCCGGACACAGCGCAGCGTACCAGCTTGCGCGCCTCGGCTACCAAGTGACGATCCTCGAGAAATCGCCGAAAGCCGGCGGACTCAATCGCGGCGGCATTCCGGACTGGGTGCTCCCAGCGCACGTGCTCGATCGCGAGATCGAACGCCTCGTCGAGCTTGGGATCACGATCAAGACCAACGTCGAAGTCGGCAAGGACGTGACCTGGGACGACTTGAAGAAGAACTACGACGCCAGCGTGCTGGCCGTCGGACTCACCGAACCCAATAGCGTACGTGCCGAGGGCGAGAATAAAGACGGCGTACTTTACGGACTTCCCTTCCTTCGCGACATTGGCATGGGAACGTCAAAAGTGAAGCTGGGTGCTCGCGTCGCCGTCATCGGCGGCGGAAATACGGCGATCGACTGCGCCCGCGAAGCGCTGCGGCAAGGCGCGGTAGAAGTGACCATGATCACGGTGGAGGCAAGCCCTGAGGAAATGCCAGCCGTGCCCGAAGATCTGCACGACATGCGCGAAGAAGGGGTGGAGTTGTTGCACGGGCGGGCCGTCACCGCTGTACTCGGCAACGGCAAGATCGAGGCTTTGCAACTACATCCGGCGCGCTTTTCGGGCGCTATCAACGCGTCGCCGATCACCGTCGATCGGGAAGCTCCCGCCGAGCGTTTCGCTGTCGACAACGTGATCATCGCGGTGGGACAGCGGGCATCGCTCAAATGGTTGCCGGACGAGTTCAAGACCGAGCGCGGCACGATCAAGATCGACCGCTTCGGACGTCTCGGCGACACCAACATTTTTGCGGCAGGCGACGTAGTGCAACTGGGTGCGGGTCAGCCGCTGATGGTGGTGAATGCGGTTGGCGACGGAAAGCGCGTCGCCTTCAATCTGGACAAGGTTATGCGCGGTGAAACATTGCAGCCGCGGACCATTGCCGTCGACGTTATCTTCGACCTGAACCGCATGAACATGACGTACTTCCCGCACTTCCCGCGGGTGCAGCAGGACCTGCTGCCTCCGGCAAGCCGGAAAAAGACGCAGGACGAAGTGATTCAGTCGTTCTCGGAAGAGCAGGCCATCGAGGAAGCTAGCCGCTGTTTCAGTTGCGGCACTTGCAACGCCTGCGACAACTGTTACCTGGTCTGTCCGGAGCCGTGTATCGCGCGTCCGGAGCGTTCGAACGGAATGTACAAGATTCTGGTCGACTACTGTAAGGGTTGCCGCGTGTGCATCGAGGAATGTCCCACGGGATGCCTTGAAGGCGTGCCCGAGCTCGACTTCGACACCGGCGTGGTGCGCATGGACACGGCGTTCGCGATCTCGCCTGGGCTGCACGGACGGCAGGCGGAAGAACTGAGAAACCTGGGCGACCGGGCGGCGAAGAATATTTAAAATCGGAGTGAATCATGGCAATGCTTGCAGATGTAAAAAAGAGAACAGTCCGAATCAATGGCTGCGTCGCCTCGGCGCAGGCCGCTAAGTACGCCGACGTCGATGTGATTGCGGCTTACCCGATTCGTCCGTATACAGCAACGATGATGGCGCTGGCGCAAATGGTGGCCAATGGTGAACTCGATGCCGAGTACATTGTGGCCGACAGCGAGCACTCGCAATTGAGCATCGCGCACGGCGCGGCGTCGAGCGGCGCTCGCGTTTTCACCGGCAGTTCGGGGGTCGGGGTGCAGTTCGCCTACGAGCTTTATTCGCCGATCTCCGGCAGTCGCATGCCGGTGCAGATGATGATCGCCGATCGCACGCTTGATCCGCCCGGCGACTTCGGTTCCGAGCACACCGATGCGCTCTCCACGCGCGACATGGGCTGGCTCATGGGCTGGTCCTGCGACGCTCAGGAAGCATTCGACAATCACCTGATCGCTTATCGAATCGGTGAGGACCCGCGTGTGCTCCTGCCGCAGATGGTTTGCCAGGATGGTTTCTTCGTCTCCCACATCACGGGCGACGTTGAATTGCCCGACACTGGCCAGGTGAAGGAGTTCCTGCCGCCATACAAGCATCCTTATCCGCTCGATCCACGGCATCCGGTATCGCATGGGCCGCAGATCATGCCGGAGCAGGGTCCCCCGCTTCAATTGGAGCGGGCACGCGCGATGGAAGAATCCATGGCGGTCATTGAGGAAGTACACGACGAATTCGCCAAGATCTTCGGCCGGCGATACGACCCCTGGATTGAAGAGTTCATGACCGACGATGCCGAGGTTGTCTTCTTTCTGCAGGGCGCGCATGCGGTAACGGCGCGCTACGCAATTCAGCACATGCGCGACCGGGGATTGAAAGTCGGTATGGTGCGGCTGCGAACCATCCGGCCCTACCCGACGGACCGCGTGAAAGATGTTCTCAGCAAGTTCAAAGTGGTCGGCGTGATCGAGACCAACATGGGGATCGGCGGGGTGAGCAGCGGTGGCGTGCTTTACGCTGAGGTCGTCGCAGCGCTTTACGAAAGTCAGAAGCGCCCGCTCGTCCTGTCGTTCATGGCGGGCATGGGTGGCGAAGCAATCGTGCTGAAGGAATTTTATTGGATGACAGAGAAAATGATGGACGTGCAGAAACGCGGGAAGATCGAAAAGCGCACCCATTGGGTTGGATTCGAAGAGTAGCAGAGTGACTGGGAGGAAACGATATGGCGACAATTGAAGTTGAGCGGCAGCTGCTGCCGATTCTCGGCAGCCCAAACCAGGGAGCTCGTTTCTACAACCCTGAATTACCCTCGAGCGAGCCGTTCGTTCCCGGCCATCGCACCTGTGCCGGCTGCGGCCCGTCGATCCAGTACCGGATGACGAGCAAGGCGGCGGGCGACAACACGATCCTGGTCGGACCCACAGGCTGCATGTATGTCGCGAACAGCTCCTATTTGTGCACACCTTACAACGTGCCCTGGGCGCACACCCAGATTGGCAGCGCTGGCAGCTTCACCGCAGGAGTGGCCGCGGCCTACGAAGCCATGATCCGCAAGGGTAAATGGAAGGGCAAGTTCCCGAACATTATCTGCGAAGCGGGCGACGGCAGCGCGTCTGACATCGGCCTCGCTTCGATTTCCGGCGCTCTCTATCGGAATCACGACTGCCTGATTATCTGCTACGACAACGAGCAGTACGCGAACACCGGCATTCAGGCGTCGTCGCGCACGCCATACGGCGGCATGACGACATTCTCTCCTCCCGGCCCGGAAGTTCCCGAAGGTAAGAAGCTGTTTCCCAAGGACCTCGCACGCATGATGGCGGCTGGCCATCCTCATTGCTATGTGGCGACCGCGAGCGTGGGCTACCCCATCGACTTGATGAACAAAGTTCGCAAGGGACTCAACCACAAGGGCGCCGCGTACCTGATGGTCTATACTCCCTGCCAGAAAGGCTTCGTGTACGAGACACCGCGCTCGATCGATCTGGGGCGCCTGGTCGTTGAGTGCGGGCTCTATCCCATGTGGGAGTGGAATCCCGAGAAGCGCGCTTTCGATTACAGTTTCCGTCCCGCAAGCATGCGGCCGGTATCCGAGTATCTGAAGCTGCAAGGACGCTTCGGCCATCTCCACGCCGAGCACATCGCCACGTTGCAGAAGTTCGCCAACGAGCAATGGCGAATGATGGGAGTCGCGCTGCCCGAGGCCTTGATTCANNCGAGCCCGAAGGACAGGAAAGTTACATCGTCACGGAAGGCAAGAAGCGCGGGTCCACGCGCGACGTACGGCCGGAAGCGGCGTTCGACCGCTACTACACCGTCCTGCGCGTGCACCCGGGCGATGCCATCCTCACCGACAACTGGCACACGAACGAGGTACTGGATCACGCGCGCAACAACTTCGAGGGATACACGTTCGCGATGCGCACGCTGGAGGCCTGGGGAGCGATGATCGAGAACGACCACCGCGGCTACTACACCGCTGGCGGACGAATCTGGGTGATGGATCTGGAGCCCTGCGCGGCCAAGAAGCCGCGCTTGCCCGGTGCCGGGCCCGGCAAGAAGTAGAGTACGCTTGCGCCGCATCCTGCTCATCGACGACACGCCGGAGATCGCCGAGCTTCTGACGTTTGCGCTGCGTGACCACGGCTACGAGGTCTTCGCGGAAGGATACACGGTCGCCGTCAACGAACGCCTACTGGAGCAACGCGCCGATGCGCTCGTGCTCGATTGTTCCTCCTTCGACATGAGCGAGTCGCTCTTCGACTCCGTGCGTCACCACCCGAATCACGCGGAGCTGCCGGTGGTCATCATCAGTGATACACCGGAGCAGGCCGATGCAAGTCTCCGTTCGCGGAACGCGCGAAGGGTGTCGCTGGTACCGAAACCATTCAGTGGATCGCAGGTCGCAAGAGCGCTCGATCAGCTGCTGGAATAAATATGCCTTTGTGGAGCATGGACGAGTGGCAATACGTTGAGCGCGAGGTCATCACCGACCCAAAGGGTAGGCAGTGGACGGTGGCGCTGATGGATGTGTTGGGTCAGGAGGGCGACCCTGACATGCCGAATAAGTTGCTCGAGGTTCAGTATTCCTCGGGCCGCTATTTCACGCTGATCTACGCGGACGGTGGAGCGCTGCAGCACGAACGCGGCTACGCTTCTCTGGACGAGGCGACGAGCGCCTACGACAACCTGCTGGTGGCCGTCATCGATGGCAGCCTCGATCCTTCGCAGCCGGTCTTCCGGCAGGATCTCGAAGATTAGTGCTGGGGATGGTCTTCCGCTTCTTTACCGGCCGGGATCGAGATCTCTCATGATGACATGAAGTACCTGCCCGGCCAGCCGGGCATCGCGCTCGGAAGCCGTCGCCTTGAGCACGTTCTCCCCGTTGGCCTCGGTGGGATCGCGATAGGTCCGCGCCACCGCCGGCAGACGGGCGCACCCACCCCGAATGAGTCCCGCCCTCTCTGCAACCGTGAGCCGCGTTTCGAACGACCAATCGGCAATCTTTTCGGCGGGCGCGCCCGATGCAATCAGGGCACTCAGCCCTTTGTGCTCCAGCGCATCGGTCACAATGGCTTCCAGGATTCCGCACGAAGTAAGGAGCGCCAGGTTGTAATCGGCTTGCTCAAGGGCGCGCCGACTGTCGGTGTAGGCCCGCTCGAGAACGGGCCGGAGCTCAGGGTTGTGAACGAAGTCGAACCGGTGAGGAACCGGCGCCTCGGATGATGCAGAAGCGATCGAACCATTGTCCATTTGGGAGAGCGTGGCGACTGCCTGATCGAGTACGCCAATGAGCCGTTCGACGATCTCTGCCGGAGTTGCCCCTTCGACGGCCTGGCCAGCCGCTGAACGCATCAGGAAGGCTCCGCTAAACGAGCGGGCAAGCCAATGGGCCTTGCTGCCGCCGGAAAGTTGATTGATGGTTGTGCCACAGTCTTCCTGCCAGTGGCGAGTGGCGGCGATCGCCGATGCGTCGGAAGGATCAGTTGCCAAAGTGTCTCGTACCTGACGTCCACGGCGGATGAGACCATCCAGATGGGCCAAGTACGTGTCGATCTGCGCTCGCAGGCTCTCATCCATCGGTCATATCCCGCACTTCTAGCTGACTTTACGGGCTCGCAGGCCTGGCATGCCCCGCCATTTGAAAACCACGCGAAAACGCTTGACAGTCGGGGGCGAGGATGTTAAAGTCCCTGCCGCAAGTGGTTCGATCAGCGGACCAGTATACCAGAGCTCGCTAGGAACCAAGACGTTCTCGAGTTCCCGGCCCAGTGGGTGGGCTGGCACGATTTTTCCGAACAACGTGGTTTGGCAGTGCGCAGTTAACGTCTAACGCGCCATCGTGGAGGTAATACCTATGTCTGGAGCTCCGGCCTCCCTTATTCACCCCTCGCGTATTCCCAATCGTTGGGTTCAGCTAATCGCTGGCATCGTTGCGATGATGGCAATCGCGAACCTGCAGTACGCTTGGACTCTCTTCACCAAACCGATTCAGGCGCACCTTCACGTCTCGCTCGAAGCCGTCCAGGTGACCTTTTTTATATTCGTCGCCCTGGAAACATGGCTCGTGCCTTTTGAAGGATTCCTGGTGGATATTATCGGGCCTCGGTTCATGCTGGGCATCGGATCCATCATGGTCGGACTGGGTTGGTTCGGGTCCGGCAAGGCCGAAACGATAAACGCTCTGTACTTCTGGTACGGCGTGGGCGGCGTGGGCGCCGGAATTGTGTATGGTGGCGCAATCGGGAACGCACTGAAATGGTTCCCGGACCACCGCGGCCTCTGCGTCGGCCTCACCGCCGGAGCCTTTGGCGTCGGCACCGCGACTACGATCGCGCCCATTGCTGACATGCTGAAGGTTTCGGGCTACCAGCACACTTTCATCGTCTGGGGAATTATCCAGGGAGTGGTCGTGCTCGCGTGCGCCCTCTTTCTAGCCAAGCCGCCTGTCGGATGGACGCCGCCAAACTGGAAGGCGAAAGAAGCGAAGATAAGGGCCAAAGTGAACACCTCGGCCATCGACCTGACGCCCATGGAGATGATGCGCCAGCCGTCCTTCTATGTCATCTACGTAATGATGACCATGTTAGCGTTCGGCGGCCTCGTGGTTACGGCGCAACTCAACCCGATGGCTTCCTCTTACCACGTCGATAAAGTAATCGTAGCCTTCGGAATGACCGCACTGGTGCTGGCCATCACAGTAGACAGGCTTCTGAACGGATTCACGCGTCCGTTCTGGGGATGGGTCTCCGACAATATCGGCCGGGAGAACTCCATTTTCATCGCTTTTGTTTTGGAGGCACTCGCGGTGTTTGCTCTGCTTCAGTTTATCAACCGGCCAGTGTGGTTCGTTGTGTTGTCTGGCCTGTGTTTCTTCGCGTGGGGCAATATTTTCTCGTTGTTCCCGGCCATTACCGGCGACCTCTATGGCAAGAAGTGGGCCACCACCAATTACGGAATCGTCTACACCGCCAAGGGAGTTGCCGCTGCATTCGCGGGTCCCGGCGCTGCCTGGCTCTTCTCTAAGACCGGATCGTGGACAAAAGTCTTTTGGGCGATGATCGTGTGCGATCTCGTCGCGGCCTTCATGGCGTTGTTGTGGCTGAAGCCGATGGCGGCGCGCGTGGTCAGAAATTCGGAAGTCTCACTTGCGCCTTCCGCCAACATGGCTCAACCCATAAAAGCGCGAGGTGTGGCGTAGCCGGCTCTTTACCTACACAAAGGGAACGTACGTGAAAAGCGGGGCCGAAGGGAATAAGGCCAGCAGGAATTGGCTTTGTTCTCTTCTGCCGGTAGCTATTGCTTCGCCGCTTTGAGTCGCTCTTCAAGCGCCTTCACTTCCAGGTTCAATCCCTCTGGAAGATGGCTGCCGAAGAGAGCGAAGTGCTCCTTGATCAACGGCACTTCCGCCAGCCAGCCCTGCAGATCGACGCTCAGCAGTTCCTCTACGTGAGCGCCTTTAATGTCCAGCCCAGTCGTATCGAGATCGGCCACCTCGGGAATCCGTCCGATCGGAGTCTCCTTGGCATGCACCTTTCCGTCGCAACGCTCAAAAATCCACTTCAACACCCGGCTGTTNNTGGTAGCCGCAAAACGGAAGCATAGCCATGGGATCATGGCGTAACTGTCCCACTTTTCCGGTGATTGCGGCGGTGGTCTCACTGCTGACGGTCGCACCCAGGAAAGTGCCATGCTGCCAATTGAAGGCCTCGGTGACCAGCGGGACAATTCCCGCGCGCCGTCCGCCGAACAGAATCGCATCGATCGGCACGCCTTTCGGATCCTCCCATTCCGGCGCAATCACCGGGCACTGCGACGCAGGAGCCGTAAACCGCGCATTCGGATGCGCTGCAGTCCTGGGGGTTGCCGGAGTCCATCGCCGGCGCAGCCAATCCACCAACTTGGCCGGCTTCTCATCGGTCATTCCTTCCCACCACACGTCGCCGTCCATCGTCATGGCGCAATTCGTGAAGATGGCGTTCCTGGTCACGCTGAGCATGGCATTGGCGTTCGACTTCATGCTCGTGCCCGGAGCTACGCCGAAAAAGCCATATTCCGGATTGATGGCGTAAAGCCGCCCATCCGCACCGATTTTCATCCAGGCGATGTCGTCGCCGATAGCCTCAACCTTCCAACCCGGAAGCGTCGGGATCATCATCGACAAGTTCGTCTTGCCACAAGCGGAAGGAAATGCGCCGGTCATGTACTTCACCTGGCCCGATGGGCTGATCAACTTCAGGATCAACATGTGCTCCGCCATCCAGCCTTCGTCGCGCGCCTGCACGGACGCAATTCGCAAAGCATGACACTTCTTCGCCAGCAACGCGTTGCCNNGAACCATACGACCAGATCTCGCGAGTCTCCGGAAAATGGCAGATGTATTTATGTTCCTTGTTACAGCGCCAGGTTGCGTCCGGCTGATTGGGACCCAGCGGCAAACCGACCGAGTGCAGCCCGCGCACAAACTCCCCATCTTCCCCGAGAACATCAAGCACATGGGTCCCCACTCGCGACATGATGTGCATGTTCGCAACCACGTAGGTTGAGTCGGTAATCTCCACTCCGATTCTCGCAATCTGCGAGCCGATCGGCCCCAGGCTGTAAGGCACCACAAACATGGTGCGGCCGACCATCGAGCCCGCGAACAGTTCCGCCAACTTCTGCTTCATCTTCGCGGGATNNGGATCTTCCCAGTTGTTCGTGGGACCAGCTTCCTCCTTGGTTCGCGAGCAGATGAACGTTCGATCCTCCACGCGGGCCACATCCGCGGGATCGGACCGTACCAGAAAGCTGTTCGGCCGCTTCAATGGATCCAGAGGAATCGCAGTCCCGCTGAGCACCAGCATCCGCAACATCGACTCCTGTTCTTCCGGCGAACCGTCACACCAGTGAATGCGATCGGGCTT
>PMXH01000216.1 GCA_003165855.1 Acidobacteriaceae bacterium
GCGACCTCTGCCGTGACAGGGCAGCGTTCTAACCAACTGAACTACGTCCCCACTCGCCAAATCAACAAGATACGAAATAAGCAGTGTTTATGCGGCGTTGCGCGATTTGCATACCGTGCATGGAGTTGCCTTTGTTGCCTAAAAGAGCGCGATTCCTGTCCGAACCGCCCCCAAATTTAGCCCTCACCTTGCACTTGTGCCATCCGCAAAATCAGTTGCACGGATTGCTCCCGCCGATCCAGATCGCCACCAGCATAGGCAAAGCCGCCAGCAAGACTTGAGCAAAGCTTTCGCACAGAAATATCCTAACAGCTTCTCGCGGAACACGGAAGAGCGTCGAGCGCTGGGTAGTGGTTCGGTTTGAACAAACTGAACCACTACCGAGCGCTGCGCTGTTTCTTCGACGAGTCTAACCGAAAACACGCGGACACGTTTCCAGACGCGATTGGTTTGAGACCCCTCAGAGCTGCATATTGGCAGCTGCGTTGTTTGCTATTTTCACAATCTCTGATAATCGAAAATAGGAAGGTTAGCTATTTGCGCATTGATACTTGGAAAGAGTCTTCAAGTCTGTGATCCGCGACTCGAAATAAGGATCTCCTAGCTCCGACGACCGATTGCGGACTTCACTGGGGGAAATGAGACCGCACCAGACTGCAAACGATTACCGTAAGACGGTCGATGGTATGAAGGAGGTAACCAAAAACTCCCCGTGAAGACGCCGCTACGAGCGATTCTGCCAGCGATTTGGTTCGGCTTGACACAGACTTCTCCCTTGCATACAGTCTGTGAGTTCAAGAATGGGACAAGGACAAGAACCATGAAACGCGTTGCGGCTTATCGCGCGCCAGATCCGGGCACCCAACCCAATCATCTGCATCCAACATATGTGTCGTCGATGAAGCGTGCGCCGGCGAAACCTCAGGTAGCAATTCCCTACACTCTCTCCGAGGTTACGGGGCCATCCTTCGGAGCTGAAATCGTCGATCCTAAGGCCAGCGATTTGACGAAGCAGCACCCGGGTGAGCCGCTCGGCGAGCGAATCATTGTGAGCGGGCGCGTGCTCGACGAGAACAGCCGTCCTCTGGCAAACACTCTGCTGGAGATCTGGCAGGCGAATGCGGCGGGCCGATACCTGCACGAAGTCGATCAACACAAGGCGCCGCTGGATCCGAACTTCACCGGGTGCGGACAAGCCGTCACCGATGCCGAGGGCCGCTATCGCTTCGTCACGATTCGTCCGGGCGAGTATCCCTGGCGCAATCACTACAACGCGTGGCGGCCGGCGCACATTCATTTCTCTCTCTTCGGTCCGGCGTTTGCCACGCGCCTGGTGACGCAGATGTACTTTCCCGGCGATCCGCTGATTTCGTTTGACCCCATCTTCAACTGCACCGCGGATGAAAAGGCCCGCAATCGGCTGATCTCGGTGTTCGACTGGGAAACTACCATGCCGGAGCAGGCGCTGGGTTACAAGTTCGATCTTATCTTGCGCGGGCGCGAAGCCACACCGATGGAGGAGTAGATGAGTTTGCAGGCGACGACTTCGCAAACGGTTGGGCCATTTTTCAAGATTGGTTTCGAGTGGCTGTACTGTGACAATCTGGCAGGCGAGGATGTTTCCGGCGAGCGGGTCACGATTCAGGGCAGAGTTTTCGATGGAGACGGTGTTCCGGTGCCGGATGCGATTTTGGAAATTTGGCAGGCGAATGCGCACGGGAAATATGACCATCCGGAAGACACCCAGGACAAGCCCCTGGAGCCTGGTTTCAAAGGTTACGGTCGCATGCCAACGTCCGCGGATGGGATGTTTCGTTTGGCCACGATCAAGCCGGGGCCGGTGCCTGGACCGAACGGGAAGGGGCAGGCGCCGCATCTGGTCGTTTCTGTGTTCATGCGTGGAGTGCTGCGGCGACTGGTCACACGAATTTATTTTCCCGAGGAACCGCGCAACGCCGCGGACTTTGTTCTCAATCTGGTGGAACCGGCGCGGCGTTCGACTTTGATTGCCAGGAAGGCCGCCGGCAGTGCCGGCTCGCTGGAATGGAATGTGGTTTTGCAGGGACCGGAAGAAACGGTATTCTTCGATCTGGGGCTGTAACAACTCGGATGGCTTTGTTAGATCCACTGTTCGGCTCAGCGGCGATGGGCGAAGTCTTCTCGGACGCCGCACGTGTCCAGCGCATGCTGGACTTCGAGGCCGCGCTTGCGCGAGCGGAAGCCCGCTCCGGCGTAATTCCCGCTGCCGCAGCCGCGGCGATCGCTTCGAAATGCAAGGCGGAGCTGATCGATACCGATGCGCTGGCCACGGCGACTGCTGCTTCGCTCAATCCCGCCATACCTTTGGTCAAGCAGCTCACAGCGCTGGTCGCGAAGGACGATCCTGAGGCGGCTCGGTTCGTTCACTGGGGCGCGACCAGCCAGGACGCGAACGATACTGGTCTGGTTCTGCAGATCCGGGAAGCTCTCGATGTTCTTCACCCCGATCTCGACTCACTTTCTCTGGGACTGGAAGGCCTCGCTGAAAAACACCGCTCCACGCTGATCGCTGGCCGCACTCTGATGCAGCATGCCTTGCCTACGACTTTCGGTGCAAAGGTTGCGGGATGGCTGGACGCAGTTACTCGTCATCACGAGCGCCTAGTGGAAGTTCGGTTGCGCGCATTCAATTTTCAGTTCGGCGGAGCGGTGGGAACTCTCGCGGCTTTGAGAGGAAAGGGTCTAGAGGTAGCCCGGGCATTGGCTCGAGAGCTTCATCTCGGGATTCCGACGATGCCCTGGCATACTGAGCGCGATCGGATCGCAGAAGTGGCAACCACTTTGGGGTTGCTCGTGGGAACTCTGGGCAAGATTGCGCGCGATATTTCCCTCCACATGCAAACCGAGATCGCGGAAATATTCGAACCCGCGGGCGAGGGCCGCGGTGGTTCCTCGACGATGCCGCACAAGCGCAATCCGGTGAGTGCCGCAGTCGTGTTGTCGGCAGCGACCCGGGTTCCCGGCCTGGTCAGCACCATGCTGAGCGCCATGGTACAGGAGGATGAACGCGGCCTTGGCAATTGGCACGCTGAATGGGAAACGCTCCCGGAAATCTTCCGCCTGACCGCCGGAGCGCTTCATCAAATGGCGACGATTGTCCCTGATCTCGAAATCGACGTGGCGCGCATGCGGCGCAATCTCGACGCAACCCAGGGTCTGATTTTTGCCGAGGCTGTCACCATGAGCCTCGGAAACCACATTGGCAAATCCGCCGCTCATGAGTTGCTGGAAGCGGCGAGCCGACAGGTGCGCGAGTCCGGAGAGCAGCTCCGCGAAGTGCTGGCACACAATCCCGTCGTAACCGAGCATCTGACCTTAGAGGAACTGGATCGCCTGTTCGCCCCGGAGAACTATCTGGGCATCGCCGAAGAATTGGTGGACCGTGTTATCGCTGCCAGTCGCAAGCATCGATAGTAAGCACCAGAAAGAGCAGGCCATGCCATTTGTTGACGTTGGAGAACTGCGAACGCACTATGCGGTCGCCGGCGACAAGGAGCCCGTGCTGGTGCTGTCCAATTCGCTTGGCACCGACTTCTCCATGTGGGATCCGCAAATGACGGAACTGGAACGGAGCTTCCGCATCCTGCGTTACGACACTCGCGGGCACGGGCAGTCTACGGTAACACCGGGGGGATACACAATCGAGCAACTGGGTCGCGACGTCCTCGGTCTGCTGGATTCGCTTCGCCTCGACCGGGTGCATTTCTGCGGGCTCTCGATGGGCGGCATGATCGGCATTTGGTTGGGAATTCACGCGTCCAGCCGCCTGCATCGACTGGTGCTCTGCAACACCGCCGCTCGCATCGGCACAAGAGACATGTGGAAGG
>PMXH01000537.1 GCA_003165855.1 Acidobacteriaceae bacterium
GAAGAGGCGGAGAAGTTCTACCGTGCTCTGGCCGGCCAGAAGACATCCGGGGAGAATTGACCTGCCGCGAGCATCAGCGGTTGTGGGCAGTGTGGGATCGAGCTTTGGTCCTTGGTGAAGGCATACATCCCGGCCGGCTTGCCAAATGACAGCACGTCCTTTCGATCTGCCGTCATCTTGTTGTTGTGCGGGCAGTGTCGGCGCAACACGAGCGGACGATTGATCCTCTTCCGAGTGCAGAAGGTGGAGTTCTCGTTTCAGCAAGTGGAGCCCTATCGGGAGTCCTATGGGCACTCATCTCACTAGATTTACTGTCAGATTGTCTGCCGCTAGCTCGCGGCCGGCGTGCATTTCGGCGATGTTGCCTCGCAGCTTGGCAGCAACTTTGTCAACTGCCAATGGCTTGCTGAAATGATAGCCTTGAATCTCGTCACAGTGGTGTGCCCTCAGGAATGACATTTGTTTTTCGTTTTCGACGCCCTCGGCGATCACTTTGAGCCTCAGACTCTTTGCCATGCTGATGATTGCGGCTGTGATCACGGAGTCATCGGTATTGGTTGCAACGTCTCCGATAAAGGAACGATCGATCTTGAGCTTGCTGACTCCAAACTGTCTCAAGGAGGTGAAGTTGGAGTAGCCAGTTCCAAAGTCGTCAATCGCCAGCGTCAGCCCCATAGACTTTAATTCCCGAAGGACTGACAGCGTCACATCCGCGTTGGCTAGGAGTAAGCTTTCCGTCAGTTCTAGTTCAAGATATTGCGCGGCGAGGCCAGTCTCACGAAGCACACTTCGGACGAGTGCGCAGAAGCCCTGCTGGCGAAACTGGACCGCTGACACATTGACTGCTATCGAAACGGCGGGCAGACCATCGTCTTGCCATTTGCGAGCTTGAGAACAGGCTGTCCTGAGCACCCATTCACCGATTGGCACGATCAGTCCGCTGGGGCGAAGGATACGAAAAATAACCAGTTTGTTCCGAAACGGTATACAAACAAGGAATTTATCAACATTTTGATGCAACATGTTCCTGATCGGGGTCGGCACGCGATGCGATATTTTGGACTGCTCTCACTACGCTGCAAAGCGCGACTATGGGCAGCGGTTTTCCTGCTGCTAAATCAGCGGAAACGACCGCATCCTCCCAGACTGAGTTGGAGATGGCTTCGTCTCAAAACCTTCGGTACGGATCCTCTCCAGGACAGTCTTGGTCGACCGATGTATTGGGTTGGCCGTCGAGCACCTGTCCAAGCGGTTTGACGCCAACTGCTTCGAAATTTCGGTAGTGGTGCATTCAAACTGCACCACTACCGAAATTTCCTGAAATCTGTCGAATGGGGGGCGTCTCATCCGTCATACATTCAGGAGCGCAAAGGCGCTCACAATTGTTCCCAAGGAGAAAAGGTGATGCAATTCGCTTTGCTGATCTTCGAATCGCCAGAAGCTTTTGCGGCACGGGATGCGGACGAAAATGATCCCTATCTCGGTGCGTGGCGGGCCTACCACAAAGCGCTCGTCGAGGCCGACATCTTCGTCGGTGGCAGTCCACTACAACCCCCGGAGACTGGGACCACGGTGCGACTGAAGGACGGAAAGCGGCGTGTACAGGATGGCCCCTTCGCGGATACTAAGGAGCAACTGGGGGGATTCACAATCCTGGAACTTCCCTCGCTTGACGCGGCGCTCGAATGGGCAGCGCGATGCCCGGCCGCCTCGATCGGTGCTGTGGAAGTCCGACCCGTTTCGCCTAAATACCTGCGTCGAGTGACGGGATGAGTGGAAGCGAGCAAAAGAGCACTCACCGGGCTATCGAGCGCGTGGCTCGCGAGTCCTACGGTCGCCTGGTTGCATACCTTTCCTCGAATACGCGGGACGTGGGGAGCGCGGAGGATGCCCTCAGTAATGCGCTGGTGGCAGCACTCGAAACTTGGCCGCGAGACGGCGTGCCACAAAATACAGAGGCGTGGCTGCTGACGACGGCGCGCCGCTCTTTTATCGATCTTGTGCGTCATCGGCAAGTAGCCGAGGCCAGCGAGCCCACGCTCGCGCTCCTCAGAGAGGAACCCAAGGACATGACTTTGTCGCCGGAATTTCCAGATGAACGGTTGAAACTGCTGTTTGTGTGTGCCCATCCGGCAATTGATCCGGCCATGCACACGCCGCTTATGCTCCAGGCCGTCCTGGGGCTGGATGCAGCGCGCATAGCCGGCGCTTTCCTGGTTTCACCTACGACCATGGGGCAGCGCCTGGTGCGGGCCAAGACGAAGATCCGCGACGCCGGGATTCAGTTCGAAGTCCCGCAAGACCGTGAACTGCCACAGCGGCTCGACGCCGTGCTGGAGGCTATCTATGCCGCTTTCGGAATCGGCTGGGATGACATGGCGGGGGCTGACGAGCGCGGACGGGATCTGGCCGAGGAGGCGATCTGGCTTGCGCGAGTGCTTCTGCAGTTGATGCCAGGGGAAGCCGAGGTTCACGGTTTGCTGGCTCTCATGCTCCACTGCGAAGCCCGCAGAGCGGCGCGGCGGGGGCTGGACGGCCAGTTCGTCCCTCTTTCAGAACAGGATGCACAACAGTGGTCTCGGCCATTCATCGAAGAGGCGGAACGCCATCTCACCGAGGCGTTGAACCACGGCCGCATCGGCCGGTTCCAACTCGAGGCTGCGATTCAGTCGATTCATGCTGAGCGGGCGCGCAGCGGCCGGACGGAGTGGGGTGCGATCATGCTGTTCTACGAACAGCTGATCCGGATTTCGCCGACACTCGGCACGCGAACTGGATACGCCGCAGTCGTAGCCGAAGCGAAGGGAGCTGAAGCAGGGCTGGCAGTGTTGGATGCGATCGGCCCGGACGATATCTCCGCCTATCAGCCGTACTGGGCGGTTCGCGCTCAACTGTTGCAACGGCTGGGGAAAACAACTGAGGCCTTGGGTGCCTTCGACCGGGCGATTGGTTTGACCGAGGATCCCGCGGTAAGACAGTTTCTTCTCCAAAGCCGGGGCTGATTGTTTTATTTTCCCTGTCGAAATCACGCTAAGCTAACCGTCATCCCGATAGAGGTGGCTTAACGGTCAAGTTGGCCACCGAGGAGATGCACGATGTGTCCATTCTGTTTTGCAACGATGGGATTAGTCGTCGCCGGAGCGGTTTCTACCGGCGGGCTGGCAGCATTGGCCGTGAAAGTATCTCGCAAAAAGAACGCAGCAGAAGAAATCGTCCCAAATCTAAATAATAAGGAGAAATGAAAATGTCGACGAAGAAGGAACACGCGAAAGAGCATCTCGCGATGAAGACACCTCCGGTCGTGACGCAGCAGGAGTGGGAGACTGCGCGGCAACAACTCCTCGTGAAGGAAAAAGCCTTGACCCGCTCCCGTGATGCACTGGCCGCCGAGCGCCGGCGGATGCCGTGGATGGCTGTGGAGAAGAAGTACGAGTTCGACGGACCCAAAGGCAAGGTAAACCTGCTCGACTTGTTCGAGGGCCGCCCTCAGTT
>PMXH01000234.1 GCA_003165855.1 Acidobacteriaceae bacterium
TCAGTAATGCAACTCTCCAATGCTTGTCCGCTAAAATCCAAGAGATTATGCGTCCTATTTCGTGCGTCGTTCTTGTCCTTCTCTCAGTGACCGCATTCGCTCAAACGACTCGGCAATCCAAGTCGCAGAGCACCCGAATGGTTTGGGAAGCTCCCGACTGGAATCTCCCTCAGAACGTGAAGGGAAATGGCCGACGAGAAATGCTCACTTCGTTCCGCGTCTCAAACTACGAAATCGCACTCGAACGAACGGAGATGAAAGATGTGCAAAAGCGTCTTGGAGGCGAAATCGGCTCGAGGGGAACTGACGCCTCGGAATGGCTCTGCTTCCATGGGGCAAATGAGATGGGTAGATGGGTTCTATGGTTGGAGAACGACGAAATTAGCTCCAGTATTGTTGGCGCTTTCCAATGGTGGCAGCTCTCCGAAAACGACCTTCTTGATCCTCGTTGCCAGGTGCTCCGAGGAGAGGACTCCACGATCGCTTTACCTCTCCCTTTCACGCTCGGAGCAACACAGTCGCAGGTATTGAAGAGTCTAGGTTCGCCCGCAGCAAGAGACAATGAGCGGCTCATTTATCTGCATGCACATGACAACGGTTCCTTCGTTTCATCGAACGTTGTGATCGTTCGTCTTCGGGATGGAGTAGTTTGGGCAATTCAGGCATCGAAAACCACGTCTGACTAGGACGACTCACCAGAGATTAGTCATCAATTGGCGAGAAATCGCAATTTCACTCCTAACCCCAGAGTGGGGCGGGTCACTTGGTGAATAGTTGGCCATCCAGAGAGTATTGCCGCCCTCGTCCGCTTCCGTTCGCTCCGGTTCCTATTCGCTGACCGGCGCGCGGTAGCCGCCTGCGCCGAGCGCTCGGATGAGGACATCCCAGAGCATCCATAACTGAAGCCGAGCCCTTCCGAGCTTTCGTGGTTACGAAGGCTTTCCGCGCAAGACGCTTCTCGTTGATCGTTCCCCTCTGCGATGCTAGGCTCGAAGCAGTGGGCTCCTCATCCATCAATTCCATGAATCCTGTTCCATCCCCGCGCGGCGCGATGGCTTGGCTGCAATCGGGATCGGCGGAGGTGTGGCTCAAGTTCCTGCTGGCGCTGGTGGGATTNNATGGCGGCGTTCGTGGGGCTGGTTACGGTGCCGTATCTGGCGCAGCGGGTGGCGTTGGAGCGGCTGCGGCAGACGTTTCACTACGAAGCTACCAGGGCGGGCGTGGTCTATGTGCTGGTCACACTGGTGATCGGCATTGCGGCGCTGAACACGGGAAACAATCTGCTGTACATTGTGGTGGCGGCGATGCTGGCGGCGATGCTGGTGTCGGGCGTGGTTTCCGCGATGGTGTTGCGCGGGCTGGAGCTGGAGGTGCGGCTGCCCGAGCATGTGTTTGCCGGGCGCCCGGTGGTGGGACGAATCGTGCTGCGCAATCCGCGGCGTTTCCTGCCCTCGTTCTCGATTCGCGTGGTGACCGCACGCAAAATAAAGAAAGCCCGCAAGCAATGGCGCTGGGAACGAACGACATTTGTTTTTCCGCTGAACCGGCCTGCCGGAAATCAGTGGCTGCGGCTGCGCGATTGGCGAGTGCGGCGAGTGGAAGTGGTGCCGACCGCGCCGGGAATTTTCGAGGGGATGGTCTACTTCCCATACTTGCCGCCCAAAGCCGAATTGTCTGCGGACCTTGAGCTGTGTTTCGACCGCCGGGGGTGTTATCGCGAATCGAGTTTTGGCGTAGCCACGCGGTTTCCGTTTGCCTTCCTAACCAAGACGCGGGATGTTGCCCTGGAGCGTGAGATTCTGGTCTATCCGCCGGTTGAACCGCCGGACGAGCTGTTTGAAATCCTGCCCCTGGTGCGCGGAGAGTGGGAGAGTTTTGCGCGAGGACGCGGCTCCGACCTGCACCTGATTCGCGAGTACATGCCGGAAGATTCGGCGCGCCACGTGGACTGGAAGGCGACGGCGAAATCCGGTTCCTTGAAAGTGCGCGAGTTCAGCCGGGAGGATGAGCGCAAGCTGTGCATAGTCTTCGACAATCCTGCTGCCGGAGTGATTTCCGAGGGGGCGTATGAGCGCGCCGTGAACTTGGCGGCGTCGCTGGCCTGGCACTTCTCCGAGCAGGATGCGGAGGTTTCGTTTGTAGTGGCAGGGCACGGGCGCGGCGTGGACCTGCACGAGTTCCTGGCGCGATTGGCGGTGATCGAGCCGCAGGCGAAGCAACCGGCGGCACAGGAGTCGCCATCTGGTATGTTCCGAGATGGGACGCGAGAGGATGCGCTGCGCGACCTGAACTTGGGAGGCACCGGCGAATACAACATCGTCCTCACGGCGCGGCCGCACGGAAGCTTGCCCACGGCCTGGTGGAACTGCTCGTACTTCGTATTTCTGGGGGAGCAGGCCGGGGCTCATCCCAGGGCGGTAGGCCGTGTTCGGCGGGCGACAGATCTGTCCTGACCTGACGTCGTTCTTCCCGAAATGATTTCCTGGAGTCGAATTTTCTCAATTCCCACTTTTTAACCCTTTCCTTGAATCCGGTTTCGGAATATACTCGGCCCCCTGTATAGCTTTCGGGCTACGGGGAGCCGAATATCCCGGGAGGATCCAATGCGTATCTGCGACCTCATCAAGAACCAGGAAACCTACCAGGCGGAAATGGGCCAGACGGTCTTAGAAACGGTGCGTGCCATGGTGGAACGCAACATCGGCGCGGTTCCGGTCATGCACAACGGAAAACTGGTGGGGATTTTTTCCGAGCGCGATCTGATGAAGCGGGTGGTGGCGGAGGGATACGACCCGCGCAGCACCTGCCTGGCCGAGGTTATGACGGACGACCCGCTCACCATCAATATGAATGAGGAGTTGGAAACCTGCACGGCGCTCATGCGGCGGCACAGCTTCCGGCATTTGCCGGTTTGCCATGATGGACAGTTGGTGGGCATTGTGTCTCTGCGGGACATTTTGCTGCACGATTTGAACGAGAAAGATGACGAAGTACGCATGATGCGTGCCTATATCCATTCCGTCCCGGACGCCTAGAGGCGCGCCGGCCTTCCTTTCCGTGGGAAATGGCACGAAGGTAACCTTGCGTTCGGTCGGACCCTGGAGGTAACGTTACTTTAGGGTTACCTGAGTACATTGAACAGCTGCGCCAAAAGGTTTAACTTTTCTTAATCACATGTCTATTTGAGCCGCATGCCGGTTCTTGCCTGCACCGGTGTTTCTTGCTTCATGAGCCTGGGTTTTACGAGGTTGGAGAGCTGTTGCGATGAGCGACAAAATCACGTTTTTCTATAACGCTCTCTGGATCATGCATCCCGTGGTGCAAACGGCGATTGCCGTGGCTATGGTTCGTTCCGGGCGGCACCGGCAATTCAAGTATTTCTTTGCCTACATCCTTGCGCAGATTCTGACTTTTGCCGTGGTCTTTCCTACTTACCGGTACGCCCCCAGTGCTGCCGTTTACGCCAGCTGGCTCAGCACCGCGATCAGCGTAGGTCTGGGTTTCAAGGTGATCCATGAGGCCTTCCTCGATGCCTTCCGGCAATTTCACACATTGCGGGACCTGGGCACGGTCCTGTTCAAGTGGGCTGGACTGGTGATGCTTCTGGTAGCTGGAGTGGTGTCGGTTTCCACGAACTCATCGGACGTCGCTCCCTGGATGCAGGCCATTCTGACTGCCCAGCGGTGCGTACGCATTATCCAGGTGGGCATGGTGCTCTTCCTGCTGGTCTTTGCGCGTTACCTGGGAGTGAGCCGGCGGCAGTACAGCTTCGGCGTCGCGCTGGGTTTCGGTTGTTTTGCCATGGTCGAACTGTCGCTGGTTGCGTCCTGGGTGGGTGACCACCTGAACAATCTGTCGATGGGTCTGGTGAACATGGCCGCCTACAATTGCGCGTTGCTGATCTGGTTGGGCTACACTCTGGCCAAGAGCCCGGCCCGCGATGCTACGGCGAGTTTGTTGCGGCCGCAGCGGTGGGAGCAAACTCTGACCGACCTTCATCATCCTCTGCCTGGGGACTCTTTAATCCCGATGTTTGAAGGCATGGTGGATCGCGCTCTCTCGCGCACCCAGGTGTCGCCGTTAGTCACAGAGGAAAACCGGATCGCTCTCAAGGCCGCCGCGGCTCACGCTGGGGTTGCAGCGATGAGCAGTTCCGGCATTCACAAAATCCAGGGCAGTCCTGGAGCAAAGAAGTAGCCAGTCGACCCTGCATTCGAATCCGCACGACTTAGATCGTTTCCTTTCTTTTTCCTTCCTTCCGCGCGGCAATTCCGGATTCCGTAAATGATTCGGCTTGGAATCTTCCCTTTCGTCCGGACACGAGATGCTCTGAAGGAGAGCCTGGGAATCGCGTCTAAGCTATTGTATTGAATGTACTTATGGCCCAATGACAAGGTGGTTTCAAGGCCCATGCACGACTCGGCCGGACCGGATCAAGGCAACAAGGTTGGAGTTCGCACGGAAGTGCTTGACTCGTGCCGTATAATGCGTCACCGCGTCAGAGAGCCCATTTTGGGCAAGCTGAGACGTGGTTAGGAGAATACCCATGAAGCAAGTAGTCAGGATTTCGATCCTGATGTGTGGACTAGTGGGCACCTATGTCGCAGCCGCCGTTCCGCAGGTTCCCGCCCCGGACGGAGGCCCGATTCTAGTGTGCCCACCACAGCAACAACTACAGGGCAAGTGCGTTCAACTGCCACCGATGATGAAATAGTAGTTAATCGGAGGACAGCCGTGGCCGCAAGGTCACGAAAGTAACGTGTAGGTAACTTGGGCCGAACACAGGGCTCGCTATATTTGGGCTGACGGACTTCATACATAAACCGTCAGCCCTATTTTTTTGCTTTGGTGTTGCTAAGGATGTCTTTTGAGGGCGGATGCCAGCGCGCGGCGCAAGTCGGCTGTGTCCTCGATTGGCGGCTGGCAGGCGAAACCGGAACAGAGAACGGCAAACGCTTTGCCGGATTTCAACTCGGGCAAGTTCGGGATGGTAGCGGCCAGCGCCGGAGGAAGGTTTCCGGCGACCGCCTGGTTTACGGTGAGCCGCAGCACAGCCTTGTTGAACGCGAAAACGGCGGCCGCCGCCGCTGCCAGACCATTGGCCGCATCGTCGGATCCGTTCTCAGCAACCACAACCACCTGCACCGGACTTTCCAAGAGATGGACGACCGCGATCCCATAGGTGGCAGCGAAAATTCCAAACTGCTCGGCCACGCCAGCAAAAGTTTCCAGCGTCAGTTCCGCTTTCTCGCGATAAGCAGCCTCGTTTGTATAGTGATGCAACCGCAGCAGCGCAATCGCAGCCATGGGATTGCCCGCCGGCGTGGGCGAATCCTGCACCGGCTTGCGCCGAGTGGACAGCACGCCCAGGCTCTTGCCGTCGGCGGCCGGTTCTGCATCGAAGAATCCTCCTGAAACCGCATCGAAGAATTTTTCAACCATCGCGTCGGCGATGGCCTGGGCGAACTTGAAATAACTGAGGTCGGACGTAGCTTCGTAGGCGTCGAGGCAAGCCAGTGCGGTCGCGGCGTAGTCGTCGAGCAGACCGGCTACCTCGCGGTGCTCAGCCTTTGGATCGGAATAGGCGACCACGTGCAACAGCCCACGCTGGGGTTTCCAAGCCTCCGAGAGAATGCGGTCCAGTGAGCGCAGCGCGAAGCTTCGCGCGTCATCCAGATTAAGCACCTTCGCCGCTTCCAGATACGCGCTCACGCACATGCTGTTCCAACCCACATAGACCGTTTTGTCGATGTAAGGAGTGGGCCGCTCGAGGCGTGCCGCATACATCTTCTTCCGTGCGGAATTGAGCAGCTCTTGCACTTGCTCCCCGCCCAGCTCCATTCGCATCGCAATCGCTTCGATCGGCAGCCGTACATGGAGCACATTCTTAGCCGGATTGTGGTGCATCTCTCCGACTTCCCCGATGTCATAGCGTAGCGCTGCGACCTCCGCTTCTTCCTTGGTCAAGACGGCCCGCGATTCGTCGAGCGTCCAGGTGAAATAGTCGCCATCGTCGTCCATGGAAATATCGGCGTCCTGCGAGGCGTAGAAGCCGCCATGGTCGCGGTCGGTCATCACGGCGTCGAGCCATGCGACGATCTCCTCCGCCGTCTGGCGGAAATCCAGGCGCACCATGCTCTGGAAGCCGTGGACATAGTTGCGGAGAAGCTCGGTGTTGTCATAGAGCATCTTCTCGAAGTGCGGAACCACCCAGCGCTCATCCACGCTGTAGCGATGAAAGCCGCCGGCAAGCTGGTCATAGACTCCGCCATGCGCCATCTTCTCAAGCGTGGTAGTGAAGGCTTCGCGGGCTTGGGCGTTGCCACGATTCGTGGCCAGTTCGAGCAACAAGTCGAGGGTTGCCGGGTGAGGGAACTTGGGCTGCGAACCGAAGCCGCCGTTGCGCGGGTCGAATTGCGCGAGAATCGAGCTGGCGAACTTGTCCGTGAGGGCCAGCGAGAGCTCGCCGCCTCGCCCGGAAAAGGTCTCGTTGTGCTCGATAGCGGCCATCGCGTTCGCAGCCGTCTCCAGCGCCTCATCGCGCCGCTCNNAGGATGGGCTTGTCTTCAGCCTGTGCAAGGGCAAAGGCTGCCTCGCCCCAGGCATGCCACTGGACCGGCTGGTGGCGCGCTGAACGTAGATAGGAAGAAGCTGCGTGCTCCAGCTGATTGGAGGCGCCGGGTGTGGGGGATTGGGCCTCGTGCATGGGCTCAGGATACATGAGTTATGCGCCGAGGTCCCAGCCGAATTGACGCTCC
>PMXH01000197.1 GCA_003165855.1 Acidobacteriaceae bacterium
GGCATAGTCGTGCTCGGTTCGACCGGCGAGGCCATTCTGCTCTCCGACCAGGAACGGCGCGATGTGCTGAAGTCTGCGCGCGACGCGGCCGCGCCGAACAAAGTGCTGGTCGCGGGCACAGGCATCGAGTCAGCGATTGAGACGCTGCGCCTTACCGAATACGCCGCTGAACTGGGCTACGACGTTGCCATGGTGCGTACTCCGCACTACTACAAGAAGCAGATGCAGCCAGCCAACATTCTGGCGTTTTACCGCACCGTGGCCGATCGCGCGCCGCTGCCCGTGATCATTTATAACTTTCCTCAGGCTACCGGCTATGACATTCCTGCGGAACTTGTGATCGCGCTGGCGGAACATCGGAACCTGATCGGCATCAAGGAGTCGAGTGGCGACGTGGAAAAAGTCCGCAAGATGGTGGAAGGCACGCGGCATATCCGGCGCAGCGCCACGGTGACCGAGACGTTTGAAGCGGTCACGCCGCGCATGCTTGCCTCTGCGACTTCTGGCTCGAGTGGAGACGGCGGGGAACTGGTTCAGGTTTCAGCATTGGGGGGANNAAAGAAGTCGGCTTCCAGGTGCTGGTAGGTGCGGCGCAGAAGTTGCATCCTTCACTCGACGCGGGAGCCGTGGGCGCGATTCTGGCTTTCGCCTGTCTTGCTCCGACTTCGTGTTACGAGATTTACGCGGCGTGGAAAGAAGGTGACGCCGAACTGGCCCGGCTCAAACAGGACCGCATTGCCGCCTCTGCGCAGCGCGTCGTAGGCGACCTTGGAATTCCCGGCGTGAAGTATGGCATGGATTTCAACGGCTACTTCGGCGGTCCGGCACGGCTGCCGCTGCTGCCGCTCACCGGCGAGGTGAAAGGCAAAGTGGAGCAACTGCTGGCGGATGTGAGGAACTAGCGCCCGTCGTATTCTGCGTGAGGGCTGCGTTCCTGTGGTTAATTTAAGACCTACCGAGCGACCAAGGGCTTGTGATCAGGATCACATTCCCCTATACTGAGTTCGAACGAACGTTCGAATCAGCGTCCACCTTTCAATTCTTATGGGGAGTCCGTCCACAGCGGCACGAGTTTCCACCCGGCCTCATCGCGTCGCATCAACGCCGGCCACACGCTTTGACCGGCGGCTGTCGGAAATCCTCACCCATGCCACGGATGTCTTCTGCGAGAAGGGATACGAAGGCGCATCGATGCGCGATCTTTCGCGAGCCAGTGGAATGTCTCTGGCCGGGCTCTATTATTATTTCGAGTCCAAAGAGCGGCTCCTCTTCCTGATTCAGAAGCACACGTTCACCACCATCGTGCAAAGGCTGAAGGCCCGGTTGGACGGCGTGAGTGATCCCGAGCAGCAGGTCCGTATTTTCATTCTCAATCATCTGGAGTATTTCCTGGCCAATCAGGCAGCCATGAAGGTGCTGTCGCACGAGGCTGAAGCGCTGAAGAATGGATTCGCTTCGGAATTGGCGGCCATCAAGCGCGAATACTACCGCATCTGCGTAGGGCTGATGGAGGAGCTAAAGCGCGAGCGTGGAATGCAGTTTTCCACACGCATCGCCGTGCTCAGCCTGTTCGGCATGATGAACTGGATCTACACCTGGCACAACCCGCGGGTCGATGCCGACGCCAAACAGCTGGCGAACGAGATGAGCGACATTTTTCTGCGTGGCGTGATGACAAGCGGTAAGGGCCGCAGATAGGCGCGGGAGCCTTGAAAATCGCCTGTTGGCTTCTGGGAACTACTCAGACGGTTTATTGTATTCTTTCGCGCGGGACGAAAGTCACAGGAGATCGCCATGTGCGCTAGTAGACGGAGAGTCTATTCCGCAACATTGTTTAGTGTGGCCGTGCTTGTTGCTCAGGGATGGTCGCAGCAGCAGATGTCCGATCTCGATCGCGACCGTGCACAGATCATGTTGCAGGTTGTGGCAAACGAGGTGCGGAAGAACTACTACGACCCGAAGTTTCATGGGCTTGATTGGGACGCGAAGGTTGCCGAGGCAAAGGAGAAAATAGGGAAGACAACTTCCATGAATATGGCGCTGTCACATATCGCGGCGGCGCTGGATACTCTCAACGACTCGCATACGTTCTTCCTTCCTCCTGAGCACTCCAATCGTTTTGATTATGGCTGGCAGTATCAGATGTTTGGAGAGCATTGCTTTGTGACTCGAGTCCGGCCGAAGAGCGATGCGGAGACTAAAGGTGTAAAGCCCGGCGACGAGATTATGACGCTCAACGGCTATTCTCCGAATCGCGACAACCTGTGGAAGATGCAATATGTATATTCCGTGCTGCGACCGCAGCCCGCGCTGCGGCTAAGTCTGCGGGATCCTAGTGGGAGCGAGCGCCAGGTCGATGTGGCGGCGAAGGTCCATGAACGTAGGCTGGTTACGGATTTGACGGGGCGTGACGCACCGGCGGACGTTTGGGATTTTCTGCGCGAGGGAGAAGATGTGAGACATATTATGCGTGCACGCGCCGCAGAATTCGGTGAACCGCTGATGATTCTCAAAATACCCGAGTTTAATTTCACCGCCACCGAAATAGAGGACATGATCGGCAAAGCCCGAAGGCATTCTGCCCTGATTGTAGACTTGCGCGGAAATCCCGGGGGCAGTGTCGATACGCTTCGATACTTGGTGAGCGGCATGTTCGACAAAGACCTGAAAATTGCCGACCGGGCTGGACGCAAACAGGCCAAGCCCGAAATCGCCAAGGCCAGCCATCACGAATTTTCAGGCAAGCTAGTGGTGCTTGTAGACGCAGGGTCAGCCTCGGCTGCGGAGTTATTTGCCCGCGTCATGCAAATCGAGAAGCGAGGAACAGTCGTAGGAGACCACACTTCTGGGAGCGTGATGGAAGCGGGACACTTTAGGGCGGGCATGGGGGCGGATACGAGGATTTTCTACGGCGCCTCGATCACCGAATGGGATCTCATCATGGCGGATGGAAAGAGCCTGGAGCATACAGGCGTAACTCCGGATGAGATTGCTCTTCCGAGTGCCAAGGACCTAGCAGCCGGCCGCGATCCGGTAATGTCTCGTGCCGCGGAGTTGCTTGGCGCGAAACTCAATCCCGAGGAGGCAGGCAAGCTGTTCCCGTACGAATGGCCTCCACAGTAACATTGAGCCGAATGACTCAATTCCGGGTTGTAGGACAATTCCAATTAAAGCGTTGAGCAGACAGAGAATTGGGCTTGACATCAAGAACTAATCCTAAGAATTAGGACAAAGGAGTCACAGAAATGGCGACCATAACGCAACCGGCGACCGGCGAAGCTACCAAGCAGCTTGTCAACTACCGCACCGATGGCGGCGTAGCGGTGATCGAAATGTGCGATCCGCCGGCCAATACTTACACCTACGAAATGAACCGGCAGCTCGACGAGGCAATCTTGCGCGCGCGCATGGAAAATGACGTCTACGTCATTTTGCTCACGGGAGCTGGCGACAAGTTTTTCTCGGCGGGCGCGAACATCAAGATGCTTTCCAGCGTCGATCCCACGTTTAAATATTACTTCTGCCTGCACGCGAACGAAATGCTGCTGCGCCTGGAGCACACACCCAAGCTGGTGATTGCGGCGATCAACGGCCATTGCGTGGGCGGAGGGCTCGAGATCGCGATGGCTGCCGACATCCGCATCGGTCGCAAGGACGCAGGCAAGATCGGGCTGCCGGAAGTGAATTTAGGAGTGCTTCCCGGCACCGGCGGCACGCAGCGCCTCTCGCGGCTGGTGGGCAAAAGTAAGGCGATCGAGTTGATGGTCACAGGCAACACGTTCTCGTTCGAGGAAGCGCAAGAGCTCGGCATCATCAACGACATTTACGAGCGCGACGGCTTCATGGAAAACATGATGGAGTACGCCAAGCAGTTTTGTCCGCCGAACAAAGCTGCCAAGGCCGTCGGCAGGATCAAGCGCGCGGTGCAGACCGGCTGGGAGATTCCCATGGAGTCGGCGCTGGCGGTGGAGCGCGAGAATCAGCAAATCCTGTTCCAGAGCGAAGACGCGAAGGAAGGCTTGGCTGCCTATGTGGAGAAGCGGCCAGCGGTTTTTAAAGCGAAATAGTCGGGAGTGCCCAAGGCTTGCTCGTCGATTGTTTTGTGAAGCTGTCATAAATCGCTTTGGGAAGGGCACGGCTTCAGCCGTGCCGTCCTGCGCCAATAAGGAAGCGGGCTTTTAGCCCCTGAGGTAACCCAATCTTATGCCAGGCAAAGTAGCAAAAATCGGAACGTTTAGTGACTGGGAAGGCATGTTCAACGACTGGCGCAAAGATATTGGCGTCAATACCAAGGACATCGAGGCCTTCCACTTTGACACGCTCTATGGTGCCATCGATACCGAGGAGATCGAATTCGGTTCCTACAAGGGCCGCCGCAAGTGGGAGAACCTGCGCCAGGTCCCCACGCAGCAGATGCGCGACGCGCTGATGAACATGATCGTCTATCAGGGCGACACCGAATTTGCCAGCGTCGAGCAGCAGCGCAACCTTCTGGAAAATGCGCCTACCGACTGGGACCGGCGCGCCATCACGCGCGTCATGATTGAGGAAATGCGCCATGGCTGGCAGATGTGCGCCTTGCTGGTGGATCATTTCGGCTACTCGGGGAAGGTCGAGGCGCAGAAAATGCTGGAGCGCCGCGCATTCGACAACCAGCGGCTTCTGGGCGCGTTCAACGTCGATGTCGACAACTGGATGGATTTCTTCACTTACACCGATTTCGTCGATCGCGACGGAAAGTTCCAATTACAGATGCTGAAGTATTCCGCCTTCGCGCCGCTGGGACGCTCCATGTCGTACATGCTGCGCGAAGAGGCATTTCACATGGGCACGGGCAACGACGGCCTGCGGCGCATTGTGGAAGCGGGTGTGATCCCAGGCTGGCTCATTCAGAAGTATCTCAACAAGTGGATTTCAAGCTCTTATGATCTCTTCGGCACCGATCATTCTTCTTCCGCGCACTGGGCCTATGTGTGGGGTGTCAAGGGCCGCTACGATGAATCCAAGAACGAACGCGCGCCCGATCTCGATGATTTGAACGACTACAACCGGAACCTTTATCGCGACGAAGTGGCGGGTCTGATTGAGCGCTTCAACGGCGCGCTGAAAGCGGGCCAACCCAAGCTGTACGCGCCGCACATCAAGTTCAATCGCGAGATCGGGCGCTGGGCCGGACAGAAATTCCATGCGCAGACCGGCGAACCGCTCGACGACCGCGCCTACGCAGAACATCTGAAAGACTACATGCCGTCCGCAGAAGACAAGAAGCTTCTGCTTGATATTATCGGCACTGAGAAACAATGGATTGCCGAAAAGACCGGCGCCCGCGATCCGCTGGCGAGCATCGGCGAGGTCAGGAAGTCGGCGATCAATCTCTAAATCGAGAATCGCTTCGCCACAGAGGCAGGGAGGCACAGAGGAAATCATGGTCTCCACATTCGTGGAATCCGATCTTGCCCGACTGATGGTAGCCATCACGCCTCCGGTAGCGCGAATTGTGTTGCGCCACACGCCGCTGAATATCATCGACATTCCCATGATGGAGGAGCTAGCGCAGGTTCTGGGAGAGATCGAACTCCGCTCCGATGTCACTGTGGTCGTCCTCAGTGGCGAGGGCAAAGTGTTTTCGGCTGGAGTCGATGTAGCGGCGCACGCTCCCGACAAGGTCGAGACGATGCTGCTCAAGTTCCACGCCGTAGTTCGAGCCTTGGTTACCAGCAAGAAAGTCACAATCGCCGCGGTCCACGGGCACTGCCTGGGCGGTGGCGCCGAACTTGCACTGGTTTGCGATATGGTTTACACCACCTCTTCGGCGCAGTGGGGATTTCCCGAGATCAAGCTGGCTTGCTATCCGCCGGTGGCGTGTACGGCGTTGGCTGCTCTAGTGGGGCAAAAGCGGGCTGCGGAGCTGATTTTGACTGGGCGGACGATCTGCGGGACTGAGGCTGCAGCGATGGGGCTGGCGAATCGCGCAGTCCCTGATGAAGAACTGGAATGTACGCTTGATCTAACCGTGCGGGATTTGCTTAAGCTGAGTCCAGCAGCGCTGGCCATCGCTAAGAAAGCCGACTACGCGTGGGATGCAATGCACTTCGACAAAGGCCTGGCACGGGCCGAGAAGATTTACTTGGAAGAGTTGATGAAGACCGCAGACGCGCAGGAAGGCATCCGTGCTTTCATCGAGAAGCGTGAGCCGACGTGGGCAGGGAAGTAGCCGAGGCCCCGAACAATGGACTATGAGATCACACCCGAAGAAGTGAAGTCGAAGCTCGAACAGGGCGAGAACTTCATGCTGCTCGATGTCCGCGAGCCCTGGGAGTTCGAGACGGCGCACATGGCCGGAGCGAAGCTGCTTCCCATGGGTGACGTTCCCTCCCGCGCGCATCAGGAACTTGATCCCGAGGATCACATCGTGGTGGTCTGCCATCACGGCGTGCGCTCGCTGAATGTCACCGCATGGCTGCGGCAACAGGGATTCGAGAAGGCGCAGTCTATGCGCGGCGGCATCGACGCCTGGTCGCGCCGGGTAGACTCGAACGTGCCGACGTACTGAAGACTGCTGAGAATCACCCACATGATCACTGACTGCCACATTCACATCCAGCCGATGGAGATGTTCAATCCGCCGGCGCTGGAGCTCATGAAAAAGAAGCGTCCAAACTTCGAGCAAATCGTCGAATTCTGCCGCTCGCCGAAAGCTTTCTTGAAATACCTTGACGCCAGCGGCATCGACCGCGCGATGCTCATCAACTATGTGGCGCCCGATGTGATCGGCTTCACCAACGGTGTCAATCAGTTCATCGCGGACTACGTCAAGGAAGATTCCGGTCGATTACTCTCATGCGGTAGCCTGCATCCGCGGCATACGACGAACGTTCTGGCCGACATGGAACAGATCCTGCGGCTGGGAATTCGCATGATCAAGATTCATCCCCCGCATCAACTCTTGTTTCCCAACGATTATCTGAACGGCGTGAAGGAACTTGAAATCATTTACCGCGCTGCCGAAGCCAACGGCTTGCCGGTGATGTTCCACACCGGAACGTCCATCTTCCCCGGAGCGCGCAACAAGTATGGCGATCCCATTTATGTGGACGATGTCGCTGTCGATTTCCCCAAGCTCAAAATCCTGCTGGCCCACGGCGGACGTCCGCTCTGGATGCAAACGGCATTCTTTCTCATTCGGCGCCATCCCAACGTCTACCTCGACGTCAGCGGCATCCCGCCCATGACTTTGCTCAAATACTTCCCCCGCCTCGATGAGATTGCTCACAAGACTCTCTTCGG
>PMXH01000435.1 GCA_003165855.1 Acidobacteriaceae bacterium
GAGGAATACCTGAAGCAGCACTACGGAGATGGTGCCACCATTCTCGGTACTCCGCGCCTCAAGCTGGCACCCGGAGCGGTAGTTCAAGAAACCCCTTACACGCCCACTCGTCAGGAGTTTCTAGTGACCGTTGCTCTTCATAACATCTTTTCGCCGACGACTGCAGCCTTTGCGAGCACGCGGGAAGATTGGAGCGCATGCGTTGAGCTGGCAAGAGGAGGTGGCTGTCTCTTCACGCTCAACTGTGCCACCACGCCGGGTGGTTATTCACTTCAGCACGGTGGATGCCAGTTTACGGCTCGTTCGTACGATGCTCCGATCTACTCCGCCAAGCTAAAGTCGGAAGGGCTTGAGCCGGTGTTCAATTGGAGCGCCGGANNCAGGCGCAGTGTCAGCGGCGGCAGCGGCAGCGGCAGCCCGTCGACCTCAACTGTCCAGAGATCGCCTCTGTCGGTCGGATGTCCTGCCGTGAGCGTTCCGGAGCTGACTATTTCTCCAGCGGCCAGCGGCTCGTTCGGGAATCGCCGTACGATGGCGGCGCTGAGCTCTGCCAGGCACAAGGCCGGACTCTTCAAAGAATTCTTGCCGGATCCTTCTTCCACAAACGCTCTGTTCTTCGACATGCGAACCTTAAATCGCGGTAGCTCGTCCACCAGTGAGGCGATGCGGTCGGCCCGTACCTGCACCCGCTCTCCTATTACCAGCGCCGCAGGAAGTCCAAAGGATGCGACGAAATCACTGGGCTGAAACTTCCATTCCGGAAAGGGGCAATCGATGATTTCGAATCCGATCGCCAGCCAATCCGTGGATGCGAGCGCAGCGGCGGCATCAATGCCTTGCCCTATGATCGGCAGTTTCAAGCCGAAAACAATCTCGGGTTCGATCTTGAGCGAACGGGGATGTGCGAGCGTTAGCGTGGCGGAGTTGCTTTCGCTGTAGTGCACGGTGTCGTCGTACATGTGAGCCCAAACCAGAGTTTCAAGCTTGAGCACACGCCACATGGCCTTATTGGCATAACCCACCTTGCGGCCGACGGCTCTGTGTCCAGCCGCTTCGCGGAACTGCTTCAGTGTTGCTTCCACCTCATAAGCCGTGTTGAGGTCGAAACCGGGGCGTTCCGAGGAAGGGATAGAAATCATCGCGCCCGCCTCACACGCGGACAGCAGTTCCCGCGCTAAAGTTTCAACTTCCTTGCTCGACATAATTGTGCGACATCTTAACACCAGTGGTTCGTCAACGGCATGGACGATGCCGTTCCTGATCTGACAACAGCCGCCGGATAGCCGACAGTTGGGTTGACTTCCAAATGGTGGTAATTTAGCGGTGACAACCTGCAATCCTCAGCGTTGGCGATAGTCTGGCCCTAATCTGGAGGAACGCGATGAAGGTACCGGCACGGCTTTCGGCACCAGCCATTGCACCGCGGCTTGCCAGCAATTTGCTCTGGCAAATCTATTTGTCTTTCGCTCTTGCTCTGGGCGTGAGCAACGTGCCAGCTCTGGCCCAAAACGTTGTTGTCCTGGTAGGAACGGGATCGAGCGTCCCGGCACCGCTCTACAATCGATGGGCGCAGGAGTATGGCAAGCGCGACCCCCGCATTCAGATGCGATATCTGACGGTCGGCACCAGCGAAGGGATCAAGCAGATATCCCATAGCGCAGGCGATTTTGCTGCCGGAGAAGCTCAGCTTACCGATAAGGAACGGAAGGAGGGCAGCTTGATCGAATTGCCGGTGGTGCTCATCGGGATTGTTCCCATCTACAACCTTCCCGATGTCCACCAGGAGCTTCGGCTTTCGGGGGAAGTGTTGGCCGGAATCTTCCTTGGCGATGTGAAGATGTGGAATGCGCCACAGATCGCAAAGCTCAATCCCGAAATCGCTTTGCCAAGCCTTCCGATCCGGGTGATCAACCGCCCCGCGGGGAAAGGCTCCAACTACGTCTTCACGGACTTTCTCTCCAAGGTGAGTTCCAGGTTTCGCGGCCAAGTTGGCGTCTCCGCTTCCCCGAAGTGGCCGGTGGGCACATCGGCGGAACGCAGTTCCGACATGGCCGACAAGGTGAAAAGCAGTCCCGGCTCCATTGGCTATGTGGAATATCAGTATGCAGTGAAGAACAGCATTCCCCAAGCTGAGGTGCTGAATTCCGAGGGCAAGTTTGTTAAGGCCTCCCCTGAGAGCATGACAGCGGCGTGCAAGGCGGAAGAAGCCCCCCATTGGAATAGCTTTTCGGCGGCTCTCTCCAATGCACAGGGATCTGATTCGTTTCCCATCACCAGTTTCACCTGGATTTACCTTCGAACCGCATCGTCGGATTCCGCTCGTAGAGCCGCCTTAGACGATCTCTTGAATTGGATATACACGGAGGGCCAGCGATATGCGGTTCAGGAAGGCTACTCCGAACTGCCCCCGCCGCTGCTCGCGGCAGTGCGAAAGAAAGTCAACAGCTTACGATAGGTTCCGTCGCGCGAAACCTGCGCGCACCTGCTAGAATTCAGTGCATTTTGATTCGGAGGACTTATGCGAAATTGCTTCGTATTCGCTTGCCTCGCGGGGCTGACGTCGCTTGCTCTGGCACAGCAACCCACAATGCCGGCCAAGGCTGGCGACAGCCGGCCATCCAGCAAGGTCTCCGCCGACTCCGCTCCGGCAGACTCCGCTCTAAAGGATTTGTTCGAATCGAAGATCAAAGTGGAATGGGAAGCGATTAAGAACAAGGACAAGAAAACGTACGGCGAATTGCTGGCGGATGACTACCAGGGTGTGGAAGTCGATGGCAGAGGCGAGCGGACGAAGGGTCAGGCTTTGAGCGAACTGGCAGACACGAATGTCTTCAACTACACGCTGTGGGGGTACAAGCTGATTCCGCTGGGGCCGGACGCGGCCTTCGTGATCTATGAGAGCACCATGCAATTCCCGCCTAAGTCGGTAGTAAGGTACTCACGGGTGTACATCACCGAACTGTGGGTGAAGCGCGCGGGGCAATGGAAGGAATTGCACTATCAGGAAACGCACGTTAAATAGGCTCTGGGAGATTTATTGCAACCACAGCAATGGTAAAGGCCTTAGTCGCAATCAGGCGGCATGGCCATAATTTCGGCATTGGAGTCGCAGAGCGGCTTCTTCTTCGTCGGCTCCAGCGGAGCGGGGCGATTGTAGCGGAGAATCCACAAGCCCTCATTGTTGGTGAGGTAGATCAAGCCGTGGCCGCCGTCAGGAAGAAGGCCGGTCACTTTGTTGAATGTCTCCAGCGTCTTGGGATTGCGTGGGTCGCTTAAGTCGAGCACGCGGATGGTTTCGGTGGGATGGTTGCTGCTGGTCAGGGTCGTCGGCGTTTTTTCCGGAGCTTCTGCGATGGCCACATCGGGGCTAACCATCTGCAGGTTTCCTGAAGTTGACTGGTTCGATTCCGCTGTCCGCTTCAAGAGGCTGGGCCTTTCCGGCTTGGATACGTCCACTACCATGAAACCTTGCTTCGCGGCCTGCTGAACGTACAGGTATTGCTTGCCCTCGTCCCTCTGCAACAACATTTGACTCCCGGTTGCTTGCGGCAAAGGCAGGTGGGCGATTACCGTGGCAGGGACATCCGTGGGTTTTGGTGTCGGCTGATCGACTGCGCTGGCCAGCATGGCAGGCAACAGCAGAAGCGAAAATACCAGGGCATGAATCCGCAGGAATCTTCCAAAGGAATTCTTCATAAATCACTTCGCAAACTCTGGACCTGGACGCGAAGCGAGGTTCGCTTCGCGTCCAGAGAAACTATATCACCGAGCGAGACTCCTCACTGTTCCGCAATGACATCGATGCATCCGTTCGAAGTCAGTGTGCCGCACAACGCGCCAGCTTGCTGCGGCACAAAAACATGGTTGGTCTTGGGATCCACCGCGACGCTATGCGCGTTCGTGCCCATCTGAAGATTCGTCAGCCATTGGTTGGTTGCGGCATCGATCACGCCCATTTGCGGAGGCGACATGTCGCGCGACGCTAGATAGTACCTATTGTCCGTCGGGTTATACCAGATCTCGTCCACGCCGCCAGCGTTGGTGATGGTAGCAAGGATTGCCCCTGACGTTCCATCGATGACGTACTCGTTGGGCGGGAAGGCTTCGCCGTCATGGTCCGCACAGCCTACCAGGAAGTTGTTACCCGGCCCTTGAACGATGCTGGTGGGCATACAGTTCGGCATTACAAAGCTGTTAATCACTACCGGACCGCAGGAAAAGCCTCCGCAGGTGGTGTCTCCCACTTTCGGATCGATCTCGTCTACGGACCCAACCGTCAAGTTTCCGGTGGCGTTTCCGTTGGTTAGCAGAAAATGGCCCGTGTTGGGGTTCCACGCCTGACCGCCCAAGCCAGCCAGCGCGACTGCGCCATTGCAGCCGCCGGCGGGGTTCACTTGATCGCAGAGGGTTCCGCCTGAAGTAATGATCGGCCCGTGATGGCAAGGGATGGTCGCGCCAGCGGCAAGGTATCCGCCTGTTCCCGACATGCCGGAGTTCACTTGAGGATTGGAAGGATCCGGACACACAAAGCCCGCCGCCGCGTTCAGGCCCACATTATCAACCTGGACGGTGGCGTTGTTTTGCGGAGCACCGTCGTAGTAAATCTGGCCAAGGATGCACGACGGAGCATTAATCGGACCCAGCGCATTCCCCAAGGGAGGGCCATACGGCGACGTCGGATCGACGGGCTGGCAATTTGAGGTGCGGGCGTTAATGCCGGAAACGTCGATGAAAGTGATGAAGGGCAATCCGGGATCGCCATTGATGATGGCGACAATCTGATCCTTCGGATCATAGGAGATTTCGTCGCCCCGGAGATCTCCACAGCTGGGGTCGGAAAAAGCCCGTCCGTTCGCGGAAGCGGCGCAGCCTGCTATGCCAGTGGTATTCCCGATCGTGCCAGCGGGCTGTCCGGGCCAAGGAGACGAGTTGCCTAACTCTCCATCGTAGTCCGGAGACAAGCCAGTGGGGATGGCCGCGAGAACGTTCGGCGGCGTATTGGTTGCAAGATTCATCGAAGTCAGGTCAAACGCCACGACCGAGGCGCTCCCGTTGCCGACATACATCGTGTTGCCGTCAGGAGTTATAACAATGCCATTCGGACCGGACAGGGGGTTGATCTGGTTGGCACGTGCCGCACAGCATTGACCTCCTACCCAGCCTCCAAAAAGTCCGTTCGCACCAAAACCTGGAATGTGGAAATTTCCGGTGCGGCAGCCGAATCTTGTCCAGTTTCCCAGGACAGAAACGATGGGAGGAGAAACGGGATCGGTCCCGACGGGAACGCACGGACTCGCGTTATCTCCTGCACCCGAAGCGCCATTAGGGCCAGCAATGGAATATACGGAGAGATCGTTGGCTGTGTCGATTACCTGGACGGCGATGCCAATGCGATCGGAAACATAATCGAGATTGTCTGTCCCCGCCCCGCCGCCGGAAGGAGGAGGCGATATCCAACTAATATCGAAGGAGTTGAAGGGACCGCCCGGCTCGCCGGTGGGATTGTGCTCCGGAACGGCGATGACGTTAATGACGGCATAACTGCCGCCAGTGGTGGTGCCGCAAACCGGACAGTTCGGCGTTGTGCCGCAGCCGCTCAGGATCACGAATAACGCGGTGAGAAGAATAGTAAGAAGAATCCTCGGTCTCATTCGAATTCCCTCCTGCGATTTCCCTTCAGGACCAGCCTGTGACCAGCCCCGGCATCTACCAAACTTATTGACTGTTCCATCCGCAAACCAATATCCGAGCGGACCACAACTCTAGAACCTGAACTGCAAACGCTGCATGACCACAAAGAAGTTCTGAGGCTCCGTGCCGATTACGCTGGGCTCTTTCAACTGATCGATACCCACATTGAGAACGTACTTGACCCAATAATTGGGATACCAGTTCAGCCCAAAGGTAAATTCGTCCGTGTGGTCATTAAACCCAGGGACGAAACCCTGCACGTAGTAGTTCTGCAAGCTGGCTTGCGGCTCGTTGGCTTGAATGCCGGTATAGCGGAAAGCCAGTTCCCACGCTCCAAAGCCGCGCCCTTTGCCGCCAGGAGTGTCAGGCCCAAACATCGGGTGATTCACTCGGGGAGTACCATTTTCCGGGCGCTTTTCGCCGGTGAGCAGATAAGTCGTGCTGATATCCCAAGCCCTGGCTATGATTGACGGAAGACTTATAAAGCCCAGTCCTCCCGACTGCTCGGAGCCGACATTGTTACGGGACATATTGAGCTCATCGTATTCACCGCGCAGAGAGAAGCGCGACTTGAGGTAAGTAAATTCACCGTTGTAGCGCTGGATGGGCCCGTTAATGGCGAACTGCGGGAAGAAGTTGTAGGCGTTATCAGGCAGCGTGCCAGCGAAGCTTTGATCGCCCGAGAGGCCGCGAGAGCGCGCGAAGTCGACGGATCCACCGACGGCGAGCTGTTTCAACCAGTCACTCTTGGTCTTGCGCCAGGGGTAGAAGCGAAGGCGCCCAACGACCTCGGGTTGATTGGTAGTGTTGGCGAGTGCGTACCCCTTGCCGTTGAACGCTCCCACCCAGTACTGCATGACGCCGCCGTCAATATCGCCGTGAATGGCGGCGCCGGGGCTGCGGTAGGCCGAAGCTGCTGACGGATACAACATGGACTGAAATCCGCGCTCGACGAAATCCAGACTGGTGTCGCCGATTCCGGTTTCCTGGGCGAAGGGAGCTTTGAACTGGCCAGCCTGGAATTGGAACTCAGGCCTGATTCTTACGTTGAGGTAAACATCGCGCACGACCGAACCGGTAGTCGCGGCGGCGTCGCTGAGCAGCGCGAAATCGAAGTGAGAACCATAACTGCCTTGAAATCCGAAGCGAGCCTGACGCAGGAAGAACGTGTTCGAGGGTGCACCGTCGCCTTTGTAGGCGCGGTAGTCGGTGTTCACGTATCCGTAAGGGCTGATGCTGAACTGTCCGTCCGGACTCTTGATGAAAAAGTGTTCCCCGTTCCATCCCGCCGTTAGGGGAGTGTCTTTTTTCGGAGGGGCGGCGGGTGCAGCCTGATCCACCGCCGCAGCCGCCGGCTCAGGCTCGGCTTCTTTGAGAACAGCGTTCATCAAGTGAACCGCGCTCCCAGGAGCGTCGATCAGCTGCGAGTTGGCGTCTGACGAAGGGGTGGCCGCCACGGGGCGAATCTGCGCCGAGCCGTTGTCAGCTGACTTGACCTTCTCCCCGGCGAGCTTCTCGACCAAAGCCTTCAGTTCCTCGATGGTCTGGCGCTGCGCGGCGACCTCACTGCGCAACTGGTTGACCTCTTCCTTGGTGGCGCTTTGGGCGGCTGAACCGCCGGTCTTGCCCGCGGGTTCGGTGCCTTGAGCGTGAGCAAGCGAACCTGGCGCCACGAAACTGACCAGAAGCACGAAAAACGCTGTGAGCGAGCGCATGTGTTTCTTCTCCCGGAATGATTTACAAAACGGGCCTGCCCTCAAGGCATGCGGACAAACAGGCCGTGCCGTTTGTCCGTTCGGGCGACGAACCGAAAGATCTCCAGTGCTGCGAATGAGGTCTTGTCCGGTATGAAAAGCGGACCAGTGGATTTACCACATCGAAATGGAAACTGTCAAGAAATTTCTCCCGAGCCCGCGGCGGAGATAGGCGTGACAACAACTTCCGCGCACGACGAACTGTGTCCAAAGGAAACGACAGAGAGTGAAGCGCGCCGAATCCCGGAGACTTCCCTGACAGATTCCTGATAGATTGTGGCCGGGTTTGCATCGCTGTCCCGGCGAGCGAGTCTTCTGGATCAAGTTCTTCTGGTGCGTATGGGTTTTCACTTCGGACAAGCCATTTTTCTGTTGTTCGCAGCCGGGATCGCTGGCGCGTTGAACGCGTTGGCCGGCGGCGGCAGTTTCATTTCCTTTCCGGCGCTGTTATTCATGCGAATTCCGGCAGTGGCGGCCAATGCGACCAATACCGTCGCATTGTGGCCGGGATTAGCGGCCAGCACCGTCGCTTACTTGAAACGGTTGAACGCACCATCGCGTGTATTGGTCCCCTTGCTGGTAACCAGCGTCGCCGGGGGCCGGGCTGGAGCGGTGCTGCTGCTCAGGACCCCGCAGCATGCTTTTCTGCGCCTCGTCCCCTGGCTGCTGCTCGGCGGCACTTTGCTGTTCGCCTTCGGTAATTCGATCCGCGCGATCGCCGGCAAGAATTTGATCACGGATGATCTGCGGCACACCTCGTGGCGGGCGATCATGGTGAGTTCGATCGCGGAATTCCTGGTTGCGGTTTATGGCGGATACTTCGGCGCCGGAATCGGGTTCGTGACGCTGGGAATGCTCGCCATGCTGGGGATGCGTGACATTCACGCCATGGGCGCGATCCGGACACTGCTGGCCGTCGCCATTAACGC
>PMXH01000462.1:0-152 GCA_003165855.1 Acidobacteriaceae bacterium
GACCGGGTGAAGAAAGGCCAACTGCTGGCGCAACTCGACAAGGTGGAGATCGAGGCGCAGGTGGCGCAGTCGCGCGCGGCCCTGGATGCGGCTGAGGCAAACCTCACCAGTTCGCAGGCCGACTTCGAACGCGCCAAGGTGGATGCGGAAGG
>PMXH01000462.1:266-391 GCA_003165855.1 Acidobacteriaceae bacterium
GACGAGAGCGACATCGGCAAGGTATATCTGGGCCAACCGGCGCGGATCAAGGTGGAATCGTTCAAGGACAAAACCTTTACCGGGAAGGTGACGAAGATTTCTCCGATGGGCGTGGAGAAGGACAA